>CBINCZ010000160.1:0-5975 GCA_966249295.1 uncultured Gemmatimonadales bacterium | reverse complement strand
CAGCTCTCAGCTCTCAGCTCTCAGCTCTCAGCTCTCAGCTCTCAGCTCTCAGCTCAAGGGTACAACCGATGTATCTGCCTCGGGAACGCGATGCCTTCCCGGATGTGCGGGTAGCCGCAGATCCAGGCCAGAGCCCGCTCGACGCCGAGGCCGAATCCGGAATGCACGAAGGTGCCGTACTTCCGGAGATCGAGATACCAGCGGTAGGCATCGGGGTTGAGCCCTTGTGCCTCGATCCGCGCCAGCAGCTTGTCGTAATCGTCCTCGCGCTGGGAGCCGCCGATGATCTCGCCATACCCTTCCGGTGCCAGGCAGTCGTTGTTGAGCACCGTGCGTGGGTCGGCCGGGTTCTCCTTCATGTAGAACGCCTTCACCTCGCGCGGGTAGTTGAAGACGAAAACCGGCCGGTCATACTGGGTAGCCAGCAGGGTCTCATCGTCGGCGCCGAGGTCGCGCCCCCACTCCATGTCGGAGCCCAGTTCGCGGAGCCGGGTGACGGCATCGGTGTAGGAAATCCGGTGGAAGGGCGCCCGCACCCGCTCGAGTGGCCCGGTGTCGCGCTCCAGCTCCTTCAGCTCCGCGGCGCGCCGATCGAGGATCCGCGCTACAAGGTAGCTGACGAAGTCCTCCTGCAGGCGCATGTTATCGTCAGAATCGTAGAACGCGACTTCCGGCTCCACCATCCAGAACTCGGTCAGGTGGCGGCGCGTCTTGCTCTTTTCGGCCCGGAAGGTGGGCCCGAAGCAGTACACCCGGCCCAGCGCGGCGGCGGCCGCCTCGAGATAGAGCTGGCCGGTCTGGGCCAGGTACGCGGTGCCGAGGTCGAAGTACTCGGTCGCGAAGAGGTTGCCCGCCTCTTCACCGATGGAGCCGGTCAGGATCGGGGTATCGACCAGGGTGAAGTCGCGCTCGTAGAAAAAGTCCCGGATGGCCTGGACCAGCTCGTGCCGCACCCGCGCGATGGCGACCTGGCGGCGGCTCCGGAGCCAGAGATGTCTATGTTCAAAGAGGAATGTCGTCCCATGTTCTTTGGGAGTAATGGGAAAATCCGGGCTGGCGCCCAGGATCTCGATTCCCTGCACCCCGAGTTCCACGCCGCCCGGTGAGCGGGCATCGGGGCGCACTTCGCCGGTGAGCGCCACCGAAGTCTCGTGCGTGAGCTGGCCGAACCGCTCCCAGGTGGCGTCGTCCACTTCCTTCCGGGCCACAATGCCCTGCACGATGCCGGAGCCGTCCCGGATGACAACGAACGCGATCTTTCCGCTGGAGCGTGTGGTCACGACCCAGCCACGAACCGTCACCACTTGTCCAACCAGACCGCCCAGTTCGCTGATTCGTGCCACCGTCATCGGAAAGCCATGGATGAGATTGATGTTGCGTATGGGAGGGTGGAGTCTAGTGGCGCTGGGAATGAGCGTCAACGCGGCCTGCATCAATTTTCACCCGCCGCCAGACCCGATCCCGCCCGAGCTCGCCGGGAACCCTCCGACGGAGGCCTGGACGACCGGCACGGCCCGCGGCGTCACCGCCCCCCTCGGCGTGACCGGGTCCATCGTGGTGGCCGCAGCGGCCAACCGCCGGCTGGTGGCAGTCGGGCTTGATTCCGCGCGCGCGCTGTGGACTGCCCGTCTCCCGGGCGAAGCCGCCGGCGGAGTGCTCATCGATGGCGACCGCATCTACGTCGGCACCGGTCGTCCCACCGGGCGGATCGAGGCGCATGGGCTCGATGGCAGCACGCGCTGGCGCACCACAACTGGTGAGATCACGTCGCCCCTGGCCAAGGTGGGCGACATGGTCGTGGGCATGAACCGGCTTCAGCAAATCGTGGCAGTCAACGCGGCCACCGGGCGGCTCCGCTGGCGGCGGCATGCCGGAAGCTCTCGTACGGCGCCGATCGCGACCGACACGAATCACGTCCTGGTCACCACCATGGATTCGCTCATGCTCTTTGAGACCGGCGCCGGCCGGTTGGTGAAGCACCGTCCGATGCGAGGCGTGACGCTCAGCGGCTGGGTCCCCCTCGGAGCGGCACTGGTGACCGGCCTCGCCGATTCCGCAATCGTGACAATCGATCCCGCAACACTTGAGGAGAAGTGGAGGGTGGCGACCGATGCCCCGGTGCGGGGACCGGTCGCGGTGTCGGGTGACACCGTGTGGGCAGCCACGCGTATCGGGACCATCTACCAGATTCTTGTCGGGCCGACTCCCACCGTGAATGTGCTGGTCCGGCTCAACTGGCCACTGACCAGCGGGATCGCTGCGATCGGCCCCGACCTGCTCATTGGTGGTGCCGACGGGACCGTGCGGGGCCTCAACCGCGACGGCTCCGAGCGCTGGCGGGTGCAGCTCTGGCCGGCGGTTGATGTTCCGCCCGTTCCGCTACCGGACGGCTTCGCGGCCATCGGCGGCAATGGCGACCTGCACCGGTTCGTCCAATGAGGCGCCTCACCCTGCTGTGCTGCCTGCTCATGTTCATGGCGCGGTCACCGCTCGCGGCGCAAGGCAGCCCTGCGCCCATCAAGTACGGCAAGTGGCTGCTGCTGGCCGGATCTATCGGCATGAACCTCGCGGCCGCAAGCGCCCATAGTAACGCTGACTCGCTGTTCGACCTGCTCAGCGCACGCTGCATCGACGATCACGCACTCTGCGAACTGGAACCGGGCGGATCCTATGCCGACGCCGAGAGCGAGCGGCTGTACCAGGCCACGGTGGCGTACGACCACCGCGCCCGTAACTGGCTCATTGGCGGCGAAGCCGCAGCACTCGGCGCGGCCGTGCTGTTCGTCTGGGAATTTGCCCGTCCCAAGGGTCCGCCCGACAACATCCCCTTCGAGCCCAAGGTGAGCATCGGGAGCCAGCGAACGGAGATTGGGGTGGCATTGAAGTTTTAGGGGATGGGCACAGGGCTCAGCGCTTAGCGGTTAGCGCTCCGCGCACAATCATCCCGTCCGGAAGAATTCCACCGCCCGCGGGAACCGCGTCAGGATTCGGGCGCGCAGGGCGCGATTGGCTGCCTTGCTGAGCGCCGGATCCTCCTCGAGAATGGCGTCCGCGCGGATCCGCGCGATAGCCAGGAGGCCGTCATCCTCCGGGATACGGGCAAACCGCACCGCAAAGCCCCCCGACTGGCGCGTACCGATCAGGTCGCCGAGGCCTCGCTCCTCCAGGTCCATCTCGGCAATCCTGAAGCCATCGTCGGTCGCCGCAAACGCCTGCAGACGCTCGCGGCCCCCGCCCGAACTGAGCAGGATGCAGAAGCTTTCCGCCGCCCCGCGGCCGACCCTGCCGCGCAGCTGGTGCAGCTGGGCCAGGCCGAATCGCTCCGGATGGTCAATGGCCATGATCGTGGCATTGGCCACGTCGATGCCCACCTCGATGACCGTCGTGGCTACCAGCACCCGGATCTCACCAGCGCGGAATCGCCGCATGACCTCATCCCGCTCCTCCGGCTTTAGCCGGCCATGCACCAGCCCCACCGAGAGGTCGGGCCATTCGGCCTGGAGTTTCTGGAACATGGTCGTGGCCGCGCGCAGGTCTGCCTTTTCCGATTCCTCGATCACCGGAAGGACCACATACGCCTGCCCGCCCGCACGACACGATTCGGCAATGAAGTCAAACACCCGCTGCCGCTGGTTCGGCCCGCGCACGCCGGTACGGATGCGGCCTCGGCCGGGGGGTCGTTCCCGGAGAATGGACACGTCGAGATCGCCGAAGCGCGTGAGCGCGAGCGATCGCGGAATCGGCGTCGCCGACAGCAGCAGCACATCGGGCGCCGAGCCCTTGCCGATCAGCGCGGCTCGCTGCTCCACACCGAAGCGATGCTGCTCATCAATGACCACCAGGCCGAGTCGGTGGAAATTCACTTCGTCCTGGATGAGCGCGTGTGTGCCGACCACGATCGGAGACTCGCCAGAAGCGAGCCGCTCCCGCGCCGCACTCTTGGCGCCGGCTGACAGCCGGCCCAGGAGCAGCTCGGGTGCGATCCCGAGTGGCTCGAGCAGCGACGTGAGCGTCGCGTGATGCTGTTACGCCAGCAGTTCGGTCGGCGCGATCAGAGCTTACTGGCAGTCGTTATCGAGCGCCAAAAGCATGGTAAAGAGCGCCACAACTGTCTTGCCAGTCCCCACGTCTCCCATCAGCAGGCGATGCATCCGATGGGGGCTCGCCATGTCCTCCACCAGTTCCGAGATGGCCTTGCGCTGGTCGGCAGTGAGCTCGAAGGGGAGCGACTCCCGCAACTTCGTCGTGAGCGTGCGCTTGAGCTCAAACCGCAGCCCGCCCTGCCGCTCCCGACGCGCCAATCGGCGCGCCCGGCCCAGGGTGAGCTGCAGGTCGAGCAGTTCGTCGAAGGCGAGCCGCTGGCGGCCCCGTTCAGCTTCGGCCGCTGAGGTGGGCCGGTGCACCATCCGGAACGCTTCCGCCAGCGGCGGCACGTTGGCGGCGCGGCGCAATGCGTCGGGCAGTGTGTCTTCGACCAGGACCAGCAGCGCATCCAGATGGCGGTCAATCAGTCCGCGAATCACACGGTGGGAGAGGCCTTCCGTCGCTGGATAAACCGGTAGCACGCGTCCCGCATCCAGCGGATCGTCGCCTTCCTCTTCGGCGAGGATCACGTACTCCCGTGGCGCCATCTGGCGGCCGTGATAGAACCGGATCGGTCCGGCCACCAGCAAGGTCTGGCCCTTCTGGATCGTGCGATCCAGGAACGGCTGGCCCGGCCAGACACATTCCAGCACGCCCGAGCCATCGCGGATCACCGCGCTGAAGATCCGCAGCCCGCGCCGCGTCGGCGTCACCGCCTTGGTGATCACGGTGCCGACGCAGGCCACGTCGTCAGCCACCCGGGCGTGCGCCACGGGGGTGACGCTCGAAGCATCGATGTATCGATGAGGGATGTGATTGAGCAGGTCGCCGGCGGTCTCGATGCCCAGCCGCGCCAGGGCCTCGGCGCGCCGCTCGCCGATGCCCTTGAGGAACTTGACCGGCGTTTCCAGCTGAATGCCCCGTGCCGGTCGGTCCCGCGCGGTCAGGGCTGCCCCTCCGAGAGCAGCGACTCCGCGAACTGCCGGGCATCAAACGGCTGGAGGTCATCGAGCCCCTCCCCGGTGCCGAGGAAGCGGATGGGAAGATCCAGTTCACGGCGGAGAGCAGCGACAGCCCCACCCCGGGCGCTCCCGTCCAGCTTGGTCACGATGATGCCCGTGGGGGGAACGGCCTGCGCAAACAGGCGCCCCTGCTGGATGGCGTTCTGCCCCACGGTGCCGTCGAGCACCAGCAGTGCCTCGTGCGGCGCTCCTTCCACCCGACGGCCTGCCACTCGCGCCACCTTCCGGAGCTCTTCCATCAGGCCTTCCTGGGTGTGGAGCCGCCCTGCGGTGTCCACCAGCACGGTATCGGCGCCACGCGCAGCAGCCGCGCCCACGGCGTCGAACAGCACGGCCGCGGGATCGCCACCTGGTGCCCCGCTCACGCACGGGACTCCAAGCCGCTGGGCCCAGACCTCGAGCTGTGCAATGGCACCCGCTCGATATGTATCTGCGGCCGCGAGCAGGACCTTCCTCCCCTCTGCGCCGAGCCGATGCGCAAGCTTGGCCACCGTCGTTGTCTTGCCGACGCCGTTCACGCCCATGATAAGCACCACGGCCGGTCCCGGATCAGCCCGCGCGATCATGACCGGGTCGCCCGGGGCTGAGAGCATGTCGGCAAGGCGGCTGACGAGCCGATCATGGAGGTCGCGGTCGGTCTTGACCTTGCCGTCGCGGACCTGCCGCTCCAGCTCATCGGTGAGTTCCAGCGTGGCGGGAACCCCGAAGTCGGCCTCGAGCAGCACGCGCTCGATCTGCTCCAGGTCATCGGCCTTGAGCCCACGCACCAGCGCGCCCACATCCGTCATTGCAAAGCGACGGATGCGCTGCCAGACGGAGAGTTTCTTGTCGCCGATGCGTGAACTGGTCATAAGTTGTACGTCTTAAGTC
>CBINCZ010000159.1:0-5982 GCA_966249295.1 uncultured Gemmatimonadales bacterium | reverse complement strand
CTCGGGCCTGACCGCATCAGCGACGGCGAATGCGGCGAGTATGTCACTTCCTTCAGCCAGGTAAACCACTCCCTGCCCGCGCTTCGCCGCCTCATCGGCGAAGCGCCTGGGCTCGACGGGGAGCTCGACACCGAGGCGCGCGAGCATGTTGGGTCCGCCAATGGCGAGCCGTCGGCCCTCGAGCGACGCAAGAACACCGTGCCCTGGGATCGACTCGAATTCCGTCGCCCGGGACAGCTCCAGGCCCTGCTCGCTGGCGCTCGCGACGATAGCCCGCGCGACCGGGTGCTCGGCGTCCTGCTCGACAGTCGCGGCCATGCGGAGCGCATCGTTCTCCGCCAGCGATGTTGTGGTTTGCAGTGCCACCACACGATGCTCGCCAAGGGTGAGCGTCCCGGTCTTGTCGAACACGACAGCAGTCAGGTTGCGCGCTTCCTCCAGCCCCCGGCGGTCGCGAACGAGCAAGCCGCTGCGCGCGCCCAGCGTGGTGGAGATCGCGATCACCAGCGGCACGGCCAGCCCGAGCGCGTGCGGACAGGCGATCACGAGCACGGTGACGAGGCGTTCCACAGCGTACGCCACGTCGGCGCCGATGGCGAGCCAGGCCAGCAGGGTGACAGCACCCGCTCCGAGGGCGACAACGGTGAGCCAGAAGGCCGCGCGGTCGGCCAACGCCTGCGCCCGCGACCGTGAGCTCTGCGCCTGGGCCACAAGGCGCATGATGCCGGCCAACGCCGTACGCTCACCGGTTCCCGTCACCTCCACACGCAATGCGCCTGCCTCGTTTACCGTGCCGGCGATGACGCGGTCGCCTGCGTGCTTCCCGACCGGCCGGGACTCACCGGTAATCATCGCCTCGTTGACGCTGCTCTCGCCCTCGCGCACGGTGCCGTCGGCCGGCACGCGCGCGCCGGGACGGACCAGGACGAGATCGCCCTCCCGCAGTTCCGCCAGCGCGACGTCCTCCGTGTGCTCCGATCCACCCTCGGCGGACACGATACGCGCGGCGGTGTCGGGCAGCAGCTTGGCCAGCTCGGCCAGTGCCCCCTGGGCCTGGGTGATCGAGCGCATCTCGATCCAGTGGCCGAGCAGCATGATCGTGACCAGCGTCGCAAGCTCTTCCCAGAGCGGCATGCCGGGATAGCCCCGCGTGACGGCGGCACTGAACACGAACGCGACGCTGATGGCGAGCGCGATCAGCGTCATCATTCCCGGGAGGCGATCCTTCAGCTCCCGAACGGCCCCTTGCAGGAATGGCCACCCGCCGTAGACGAAGACCATGCTGCCGAGCACGGGAGCGATCCAGTGCGCGCCCGGGAGCGCGGGCGGAGTGTAGCCCAGCACCCGGGGAAGCATGTGGCCCCAGATCAGCGTGGGAATGGTAAGGGCGAGCGACAGCCAGAACTTGTCGCGAAACATCGCGACGGAGTGGCCCGCATGCTTGTCGTGACCGGAGTGGCGTTCGTAGGTAATGTGCTGGTCGTGGCCCGAGTGCTGCTCGCGGCCCGAGTGATGGTCGTGGCCGTCGTGCGCGTCATGCTGGTGCATCATGCGCTCCGCTGGCTTGTCACCGTGCGAGATAACCGCGTTTGTGCGAACTGTGAGCTGTGAGCTGTGGGTATTGAGCTGCGCGACGGTACAACTCTCAGCTCTCAGCTCTCAGCTCTCAACTCCTGGCTCACAGCTCACAGCTCACAGCTCACAACCCCACCTGCAACTCATCCCGTACCTGTTCGACGCCGCGCACCTTGCGGGCCGTGGCCAGCGCGTCGGGCAGCTCCTCGCGTGGAATGCGGCCGCCCAGCGTGACGATGCCGTCGTGCGCCGAAATGTCCAATGCCGAGGTGTGGTGCACCGTGTGCCCCAGCTCGGCGCGGACGCGTTCGACCAGCTGCTCGTCGTCCACCTTGCCGTCGCTGCGTTCCCGGAGCCGGCCGCGCAACTCGGCCACGGCGCCTTCCGCGCGATGCTTGAGGTCCTCTGCCCGGCGGCGGAACTCGCGCCGCCCGGTGCGCAGGGCGCTGTTGGCCTGATCCCGGATCAGTGCTCGCCGACGGGCACCGCGTTTAGGATCCAGGATGTACATGAGCGCGGCGCCGAGCCCAAGCCCGGCCAGCAGGGCGCCCGTTTGATTGGCATGTTTCCGCATGTGGTCCCCCTCGATGACCCTGTCCTTGCCTGTGGTCCGCTCGACGATACCGCTCGCTGCACGACGTGGATGTGAGTGTGGTCACGTTGCGCTGAGCGCCCGGCGTGTAGCAGGCAACTCGCTGCCGGTCTCCTGCAGCGCTTTGCAGGAAACCAATCCGGCCGCCCATCGGTTACAGTGAGAGTCCCGCGCGCTGAGACTGCACCTGCCGGCCGGAATGTCACGAATCTTGCCGGTCCGGATGGCGATCGCAGCGGGGAGAATGCAGGCTGGCCTTACGAGGCCCCTGAGCGACGATAGACCCGTGTTGCCGGCCATAGTGCCGGGAATGAGCCACAACAGCTCGACCCGGTTAGCGAGCAGCGCCACTCGCCCCCACCCCGCAAGAACGAGACAGCACCCCCCAACTTCTTGACACTGGATGTCTCGATGCCTGACTGTCGCCATCCTGATGCCAGCATCCTGGTCGTGGACGATGATCCCGACGTCCTGCGAACGCTTGGTCGGATACTCCAGCGCGCCGGGTACACTCGGGTCACCACGTCGGGCGACAGCACGTCTGTCGTTGCACTTGCGGAAGAAACCCAGCCCGATCTGCTCCTGCTCGACTATCACCTGCCCGGACGCACTGGCGCCACCTTGATGGAAGAACTGCGCGCCGCCGCCGGCCCCAAGGCTTACCTCCCCGTCCTGATCATTTCTGGCGATGCTGCTTCGAATGTGCGACAGCGCGCGCTCGCCGCCGGGGCGACCGACTTCGTGAACAAGCCGTTCGAGATCAACGAAGTGCTGTTGCGCATCCAGAACCTGCTCGAGGCCCGCTACCTCCACCGCGCCATTGCAGCGCAGAACCAGGAACTCGAGCTGCGGGTGCAGCAGCGCACGGCCGAACTGGATGATGCCCACCTGGATGCCATCGAGCGGCTCGCGCTGGCCGCGGAGTACCGGGATGACGATACCGGCCAGCACACCAACCGGGTGGGGGAAAGCACGGCAGTCCTGGCCGCGGCCATGGGTCTCTCGGAGGAGGAGATCTACTTGCTTCGGCGTGCCGCGCCGCTGCACGATGTCGGCAAGATCGGCGTGCCCGATGCCATCCTGCGGAAGCCGGGACCGCTGACGGATGCGGAATGGGCCCTCATGCGCGAGCACACGGTCATCGGGGCCCGGCTGCTCTCTGGTGGCCGCTCACGCCTCATGGAGCTGGCCGAGCAGGTGGCGCGTTCCCACCATGAGCAGTGGGATGGCAACGGCTATCCCGATCGGCTGGCGGGCGAGCAGATTCCGCTCGCCGGACGCCTGGTAATGGTCGCCGACGTGTTCGATGCCCTGCTGTCCGATCGGGTCTATCGTCGTGCGTGGTCGGTGGACGCGGTGCTCGAGTACATCCGCGAGCACGCCGGCACGCGGTTCGATCCCCATATCGCAGCGCTCTGCCATCGCCCTGCGGTACGCGGGGCGCTCGTGGCCACGCGCGGGGCGCAACCTCGCGCTGGCACCCGCGCTCCGGCGAGGCGGCCCGCCAGTCGGCTGTCTCTGCCTGCGGTGTTCCGCGCCTGAGCCCCGCTCAGGCCGACAGGTGCACCGTCTTGATGTTGACGAATTCCCGGATCCCGTAGCTCCCCAGTTCGCGCCCGTAGCCTGACTCCTTGATCCCGCCAAAGGGCAGCCGGGGATCAGAGGCCACCAGGCCATTCACGAAGGTCGCGCCCGCCTCAAGTGCCAGTGCCACCCGCTCACCCCGTGCGAGGTCACGGGTGAACACTGCTGCGCCCAGTCCGAAGACCGAGTGATTGGCCAGCCGGATTGCGTCTGCTTCGTCGTCCGCGGAGATAATGGCAGCCACAGGGCCAAACAGCTCTTCGTCGAACGCCGGCATTCCCGGGGTCACGTCGGTCAGCACCGTCGGCGGATAGAACGCGCCGGGACCACTCGGCACTTCACCACCCAGCGCCAGCTTCGCCCCGCGCTCCGCCGACGTCATGACTTGCTGGTGCAGCCCGTCGCGCAGGTCGCTGCGCGCCTGGGGTCCCAGGTCCGAGGCGGGATCGAGTGGGTCGCCCATCCGCTTCGTCTTCATCTGCGCGACAAACGCTTCCGTGAATTGCTCGAGCAAGGGTTTCACCACAATGAACCGTTTGGCGGCGATGCAGCTCTGTCCGCTGTTGATGAGCCGGGAGTTGACGCACGTCGTCACGGCGTGCTCGAGATCGGCATCCTCGAGCACCAGGTAGGGATCCGAGCCGCCCAGCTCGAGCACGGTCTTCTTGAGCACGGCGCCCGCCTGCCCCGCCACTGCCCTGCCGGCCGGCGTGCTGCCCGTAAGAGTGACAGCGCGCACCAGGGGATGCTCGATCACACGCTTCACCGCGTCACTGCCGATCATCAGCGTCCGGAACAGCCCCTCGGGCGCACCGGCACGCTGGAAGATTTCCTCGATGACCAGTGCGCATCCGGGCACATTCGAGGCGTGCTTCAGCAATCCCGCGTTGCCTGCCATGAGTGCCGGCGCGGCGAAGCGGTAGACCTGCCAGAGCGGGAAGTTCCATGGCATCACGGCGAGCACCACGCCGAGCGGCTGGAAGGCAACGTAGGAACGGGTGGCATCGGTCGGGATGATGTCAGGTGCGAGCTGCCGCTCACCATTCTCCGCGTAGTACTCACAGACCCACGCGCATTTCTCCGCCTCGGCGGCGCCCTGCTTGATCGGCTTCCCCATTTCGAAGGCCATGAGGCGCGCGAGCTCGTCCTTCCGCTCCCGCAGGATCGCGGCGGTGGCACGCAGCAGCTGGCCGCGCTCGGCAAAGGAAGTCGCACGCCAGTCCTGCCATGCGCTGGCTGCATCCTGGATGGCCGACGTCACCTGCCCCGGCGTCATTTCGTCGTAGGCCTGGATGGTGTCGCCGGTGGTGGGGTTGGTGGAGATAAGAGGCATGGGAGTCGTAGGTCGTAGGTCGTAGGTCGTAGGTCGTAGGTGCAATGTACCATCATTTTCACCATCACCTACGACTTACGACTTACGACTCGTTGTTTAAGACCTGCGACTTACGACCTACGACCGCAGGTGAGGCCCGTCACTGACGCAGGACGCCGGAGGTGGTTCCGTGAAGGGACGTATCCCCTGAGCCGGAGCGTCGCCATGCGCAGCAAGGCATCCATCCGTGGTCATCCGATTCATCCCGCTCTCATTGTCTTCCCCTTCGCGTTCCTGAGTGGCGCGCTGGTTTTTGATATCGCCGGCCTCCTGGCCAACCGCTCGTCCTGGTGGGCCACCGGGAGCCACCTCGCGGGCGCCGGTGTCGTCATGGCACTCGTCGCCGCGGTACCGGGGTTCCTGGACTACCTCTTCACCGTGCCGCCCCGGAGTTCGGCCAAGCGCCGGGCCACGCTTCACATGGCAGCCAACCTGAGTGGCGTCTTGCTGTTTGCCCTCGCCTGGTTCCTGCGCCGCAGCGACGTGGGCGGCCCCGGGGCTGGCGTGATCGTTCTCGAGCTGGTGGGCGTGATCCTGCTCTCGAGCGGCGCGTGGATGGGTGGCAAGCTGGTGAGCCGGAACCAGATCAGCGTCGATCACCGTTACGCCGGTGCGGGCCGCTGGCACGAGGACACGGTTCACGAGCCCGACGGCACGCCGATCCCGGTCGCCCTGGCCGGCGAACTCCAGCCCGACCAGATGAAGCTGCTGCATGTCGGCAACCAGCGCATCGTGCTGGCCCGCACCGAAAAGGGTTTTGTCGCCTTCGAGGACCATTGCACCCATCGTGGCGGCTCCCTTGCTGACGGCGTGCTCATCTGCGACACGGTCCAGTGCCCCTGGCACGGATCGCAGTTTG
>CBINCZ010000158.1:0-5993 GCA_966249295.1 uncultured Gemmatimonadales bacterium | reverse complement strand
CCGATCGAGTCGGCGCCGATCAGCAGTGCGGCGTTCCGGGTCGCGGCCAGCAAGGCGTCCTCCGGCGGGATGCCGGCGCGCACCAGCAGTTCCAGTTCCTTGTGCTCGCTCTCGCCCGGCACCAGCTCCTGGTTGGAGGCGTCGGTGCCGGTGGCGATGATGCCGCGGTTCATGTAGAAGAGGCGGAGAAACAGGTCCTGCCTCGGGCGTGATTTCCGGAAGGCCTCGAAGTCGGCCTTGGTCCAGCCGGCGCGCTGGATCATGTCCGCCGTATTCCAGCGATCGATCTCGGCGCGCGGCACCGCCTTGAGTGCCGAATCGGTGTAGGTGGTGGGGTCATCCAGGTTGGCGTAGGTCTGGTGCAGGACCAGCGTCGGCACCAGGATGACCCGGCGCGCCACGAGCGCCTGCGCCACGCGCAGCAGCGACGCGGAATCGAGCCCGGCCCAGCTTTCCTCGAAGCGCGTCCATCCCTTGAAGAAGCCGGCGCGGTGCGCGTCGTACAGCGCCTGCGGAGCCGGGCTCGCCGCTTCCGGGACGCCGCTCAGGTGCTCGATGCTGCGGACGCCCAGGTTGGCCGCGGTGACGGCATCGGTCAGGCCGAGGTGAGCGGCCACCCGCATCTGGAAGGTGCGGGCTTCGTCGGTAATGGCGCGCATCAGCTCCGGGTCGACCTCGGTATAGACCTTGACCAGGTCGGTGCCGATCTGCACCAGGCTGTCTACTGCTCGCCGTGCCTCCCGCGCATCCCGAACGCCGAAGGCGTCGGCATAGGTGGGCGGGACGCCGTCAATCATGGCGCCCGCCGCGTAGATGCGGGGGCCGGCGATGGAATTGAGGTTGACCTCCTCCCGGAGCGGGAGGATCGAATCGAGTGAGCCGTGCAGGTCGCGCACGGATGTCACGCCATAGGCGAGGTAGCGCGGAAGCGCCCAGCGCGAGACATGCGCGTGCGCGTCGATCAGTCCCGGAATGATCCACTTGCCCGAAACGTCCACCACGCGTGTGTGGCGAGGGATTTCATATCCCTGGGCCGGCACGATGGTGTCGATCCGGGAGCCGCGCACCACGATGACGGCGTTGGTGAGCGGAGCCCGCCCGGAACCGTCAATGACCGTGGCGCCGACAAGGGCCACGCCTTCCGGCTCCCCGCTCCGGCACGCCGACACCACGGCGACGGCGAGCAGGAGCAGGACAGTCGGGCGGATGCTGCGACGTCTGCTCAGCGCCGCCCCTTCTTGCGGGCTGGACGGCGACTGGCGGCCTTCTTGGCCGGGGTGCGCTTGGCGGCCTTCTTGGCTGGGGTGCGCTTGGCAGCCTTCTTGGCCGGCGTCCGCTTGGCAGCCTTCTTGGCGGCCTTCCTGGTGGATTTCCCGGCTTTCTTTGCAGCCTTGGAGCGGCGAGGAGTGCTCGGCTTGGGTGCCGGCGCCGGAGCGGCCCGGAACGGTTCCACCGGCTCAACCGGGGGAATGCTGAAGGTCAGCGGCGGCGGGGGCGGGAGCGGTTCGCTCGAGAGCGGTGTGTCGTCCATCCAGCCACCACTCGTCCAGCCCGTTTCGAGGTCGTCTAGCGTGGACATTGAAGCTCCATGGATCGGACTGCGGCACAACCAGCCGCCGGGGATGGCCTGGGGAACACCGCCATCGCGCGTTATAACTTGCACAACCGCTACTGTTGTGCAAGGTTTCCGCGGCCCGATCTGCCATGACGGTCTATTCCAGATGCCAATATCGCCCATTTCCTGCCGCTGAAAGCGTGCCCGGGGCCTTCGGCCCGGGTCGTGCAAGGTGTTGCGGTTCCACGAGAAACGGGCCCAATTTGACCGCCCGGAGTGACAGCAGGCATTGACCGACTGATCGAAGGTGGACGCTGGAGCATGGGACAGGGCGCGGGACTCGGCATGAAGGCGGCATTCCTCTCTCTGCTACTGACCGCGGCCGGCGCGTCGGCCGCGTCGGCCCAGGCCATTGCCGAAGTGCAGGTGACCCCGGACGAGCTGCGCCTGGAGGCGGGACAGGATACCCGGCTCTTCGCGGCCGCCTACGATCCCCAGGGTCGGATCATTGCCAGCGCCAGCATCACCTACCTCTCCTCCGATACCACCGTTGCTTCAGTTGCCGCCGATGGCTCGGTCACTGGTCATGCCGCCGGCACGGCCCTGATCGAGGCGGTGGCCGGCGGGCGGCGCGATACGGCCCAGGTCACGGTCAGCTCGTCCGCCGCCGCACCTGCCGCCCCGGCGGCGCCAGCCGTGCCGGTTGCCGCCATTGCGCTTGAGCCGGAGACACTCGCACTCATCCCCCTCGAGCCGGCGCGGCTGATCGCCCACGTGGTCACGTCGGACAGCTCCACACCGCCGATCGTCCCGCTCACCTGGTCCTCGGCCGATACCCGCGTCGCCGCGGTGGATCGGGATGGGGTCGTGGTGGGGACGGGACTGGGAGTTACCACGATCACGGCCACGGCGGCAAATGGCGTGAGCGGCAGCGCCAGCGTCTCGGTCGACACGGCACTCTTTACCACGCTCGAATCGCTCACGCTCGCGCGTGGCGCGACCGATACCCTCCTTGCCACCATCCCGACCCAGGGCGATAGGCGCCTCACCACCGGGCTCAACTGGGCGTCGGAAAACCCCACGGTTGTCACGGTCCAGGGGAACGGGATCATCCATGCGATAGCCCCGGGCGAGACCGTGGTTACGGTGCGCGGCTACGGCATGATCGGACGGGTCAGGGTGACGGTGCGGCCACCGGCAGCCGGGGCCGTCACTGTGCCGAGGACTGAAGACGGTCCAGTTGCGGTGCCCGTCACCACCTCACGGCGTTTCGATATTCGCGCGATCGATGCAGCAGGAAATGCGCTCGACGATGTGCCGGTGACCTTCACCGTGGCAGACTCGGCGATCGCGACGTTCGCATCCGATATCCGTACGCTGACGGCGCGGAAGGCGGGCACGACGACGCTCACGGCGCATGTCGAGGGCCTGGCGCCAGTGGTCTGGACCATCGAGGTGGTGCCGATCAATGTCGCGATCGAAAAGGAGCGGCTGGCGCTGAGCGTGGGCGACCGGGTGCAGCTCGCGGCCCGGCTGCTCGATCCCGCCGGGGCTCCGGTGCCCGGCGTGAGCGGCCCCATCACCTGGACCAGCACCCGTCCCGGTGTCGCCAGCGTGGCGAATGGCGCCATCTCGGCGGCGGGCCTGGGCCCTACCATGGTGCGGGCCTCGACGCCCTTTGGCAGCGCCGACTCGGTGGAAGTATACGTGAATGGCGACCTGCTGATCTCGTCCGATCGCGCCGCGCGCGGTGGCGTCGGCATCTACGCCGTGCGGCTGGGTGAGCCCGGGGTGTTCGTGCCGGTGCTGGCGGATACCGGCACCAATCTCGACGCCGCCTATTCGCCGGACCGGACCAGGATCGCGTTCTCGTCCAATCGAAGCGGCACGTTCGATATCTGGCTCATGGATGCCGACGGCACCCAGCTGACCCAGCTCACCAGCGGCAGTGGCAACGAGACCGAACCGGTATGGACGCCGGACGGCACCCGCATCGTCTACACCTCCAGTGTGGATGGGCAGACCCAGATTGCCAGCATCGGTGTGGACGGCAGCGACATGAAGCTGCTCACCCAGATGACGGGAGGAAATATTTCGCCAGCCGTGTCGCCCGATGGCCGGTTGATCGCGTTTGCCAGCGGGCGAGCCGGCAATTACGAGATTTACGAAATGGCGATCGACGGCTCGGACGTCCGGCGCATCACGGCAACACCCCAGCGGGAACTTGCCCCGCAATTTTTCCCCAATGGGGACCTGCTGTACGCCAGTGACCGTCCCAAGGGAGGAACCCAGATCATCCGCCAGGCGGGCACCAGCCGCACGGTACTGGCGGAGACCGATGACATGGTGCTGGCGCTCGCGCTATCGCCCGACGGCCGGCGCTATCTCTATCTTGCCGGCCAGCAGGTGGAACGCGGCGGGAGCCAGACCGAGTACCGGGTCATCTCGCAACTCGTTGACGGCTCCGCCCCCGCCATCACGATTCCGCTTGGCCCCGGCGAACAGGTGGCGACGCCTGATTTTTGAAGTCGTAAGGCGTATGTCGTAAGTCATGCGACTACGACGTACGTCTTACGACCTACGACTCAATGAAAGCCCTCACACTCACCTCTCCCACCGGCCTCACCGCCCTCGAGGTCATGGACCTGCCCGACGCGCCGGCGCCGGGGACAGGTGAGGTGCGCGTACGGATGAAGGCGGCGGCGCTCAATCACCTCGACCTGTTCGTCACCGACGGCCTGCCCGGGACGGAGCCCGAGTGGCCGTTCATCGTGGGATCCGATGGTGCGGGAGTGGTCGAGTCGGTGGGCGACGGCGTCGCAAGCACTCACGTGGGCGAACGCGTCATGCTCAACCCCGGCGTCTCCTGCGGCCAGTGCCGGTTCTGCCGGATGGGCGAGGAATCACTCTGCGATCGGTACGCCATCCTGGGTGAGCATCGAGGCGGTACCGCAGCCGAGCTGGTGACGCTGCCCGCCATCAACCTGGCGCCGGTACCCGACGGGATGACGTGGGCCCAGGCGGCAGCCTTTCCCCTCTCGACGCTCACGGCCTGGCGAATGCTCGCGACGCGCGCCCGACTGGCAGACGGCGAGACGCTGTTTGTGTGGGGAGCTGGGGGCGGGGTGTCCCAGCAGGCCATACGGATAGGCCGCTACCTCGGTGCTTCGGTGATTGTCGCGGGTTCGGGTGAGAAGCTGGCCGACGCGGAGGCTATCGGAGCGCATCATGTCATTGACCGGGAGGATGACGTGATCGCAAGGGTGAAGGAAATCACCGGGCGTCGCGGCGCCGACGTGGTGGTGGACTCGGTAGGCGAGGCCACCTGGCCCTCGACGCTGCGGATCGTGAGCCGCTTCGGCCGGATCGTCGTATGCGGCGGCACGACAGGCCCACGCCTGACGCTTGACGCTCGACGCCTCTTCTGGCATCAGTGGTCTATCCTGGGATCGACCATGGGCAACCGGCGTGAATTTGCCGACATTGTGGCGCACGCGCATGCGGGGCGCTTCTGGCCCACGGTAGACAGCGTGGTGTCGCTGGATGAGAGTGTTGACGCGTACCGCCGGCTCGCGGCGGGAACGCAAACGGGGAAGGTGGTCATCGAGGTGTCACCATGAGTGAACTGTGGCGGCGGCTGGTGCTCGGGGCAGAACAGATCGGGAGCTTCCTGCCGGCGCTGATCGGCGCGGCGCTCATTCTCGTCACCGGCTATTTCCTCGCCCGGCAGATCCAGCGCTGGGCGGACGAGACGCTCAAGCGGATGGACTTCAACCGCGTGGCCCACGCCGGTGGGCTGGATGAAGCGGTGGTTCGCACCGGCAGCCGGCTCGACCCCGTCCGCGCACTGGCCAAGCTGGTCTTCTGGCTGGTGATGCTGGTGGTGATCCTGCTCGCGAGCACCGCACTCGGGCTCGACAGCATCAACCGGATGTTCGGCCTGATGCTCGGCTACATCCCGACGCTCATGGCCGCCATCGTGGTGGTGATCCTGGGCATGATCATTGGCGAATTTGTGCGGGCGCTGATTCTTGCCTCAGCGGGATCAGTTTCGGGCGTGCCGACACTCGCCAAGGTCGCCAAGAGCGTGGTGATCATCATCGCGCTTTTCATGGCGCTCACCCAGCTGGGCGTGGCCGAGGAGATCGTCACCTCCGCGTTCACGCTGATCCTGGGTGCCGTGGCGCTGGCGGTAGGGTTGGCGTTCGGATTGGGGAACCGGGAGCTCGCCGGTGAGATCACCCGGCGCTGGTACGAGTCGGGCCAGCGCCGTGACCGCCGCAAGACCGACCGCCCCGGGCCGAATGTGCCCGGTGAGGGGGGAGTGCCGCTGGAAGACTGATGGTCGCTGGCTGTTGGCTGTTGGCTGCTGGTGCTGTTCATTCGTCATTTCCGCGCAAGCGGGAATGGGCAAGTTCCGCAGCCAGCAGCCAGCAGC
>CBINCZ010000157.1:0-6020 GCA_966249295.1 uncultured Gemmatimonadales bacterium | reverse complement strand
CTCGTCGTGTATGTAAAGAGCATGACATCGAGCGCCGACTCACAGGAGGACGGGTAGCATCATGGAGACTTGGCAGGAGCTACTTCGCAAGAACTCGATCCACAGTCTCGAGCAGCTGGCCGAGCGGTTCGGCCCGGAGAACTTCCCGGAACTGGACCGGCTCCGCATCGCCGCCGAGAACTTCGAGTTCCGGATCTCGCCGGCCATGGCCGACCTGATCAAGGAGCCGGATGATCCCATCTGGCGCCAGTTCGTGCCGTCGGTCGAGGAGCTGGATGTCGTGGACGGGGTGGTGGACTCGCTCAACGAGGACGCCGACAGCCCGGTGCCCAACATCACGCACCGCTACCCCGACCGCGCGCTCTTCCTGGTCTCGCCGGTCTGTGCCAGCTATTGCCGGTTCTGCACCCGGCGGCGCAAGGTGGGCGACCCCGAGAAGATTCCCATGTCGCAGTTCGAGAGCGCCTTCAAGTACCTGGAGGAGCACACCGAAATCCGCGACGTCATCATGTCGGGCGGCGACCCGCTGCTCTTGTCCGACCGCCGGCTCGACCTGATCCTCACCCGGCTCAGGGCCATCCCGCACCTGGAGATCATCCGGATCGGGAGCCGCATCCCGTGCCACCTGCCGGAGCGGATCACGCCAGAGCTGTGCGAGATTCTCCACAAGCATCATCCGCTCTGGATCAACACGCACTTCAACCACCCCGACGAGCTCACACCCGCCGCGGTCAAGGGCCTCGGCATGCTGGCCGATGCCGGCATCCCGCTCGGCTGCCAGACGGTACTGCTCAAGGGAGTGAACGACGATCCCGCCGTCATGATGAAGCTGATGCACCGGCTGATGCAGGCACGGGTCCGGCCCTACTACATCTACATGGCCGACCAGGTCGCGGGCGCGGAGCATTTCCGCACCACCGTGCAGACGGGCATCCGCATCATGGAGGCGTTGCGCGGCTGGACCAGCGGGCTCGCCAATCCGCACTTCGTCATCGACGCGCCCGGAGGCGGCGGCAAGATCCCGCTGCTGCCCGAGTACGTGGTCAGCATGAATGATGAGGAAGTGGTGCTGAGGAACTTCCGGGGCGACCGCTATGTGTACAAGCAACCCCAGGCCGACCCGGCGGAGCCGGAGTACCTGTTCCAGCCCACCAAGCCGCGGAAGCGTGCGGTCAAGAGCGTCAAGGCACCCGCGGTGAAATCCAAGCGCAAGACGGCCTGATCCGTCGCTGCGTTCGCTGCACCAGACCGCCCGGCCGCTGCCGGGCGGTTAGTGTTTCTACAGGGCGAGCAGGAAGGCAAGGCGAGCAAGGCGAGCAGGAAGGCAAGGCGAGCAGGGCGAGCAGGTGACCTCATGACCCATGACCCACGACCCACGACCCCAGTGTCGCCAGCCACGAATACGGGTCGATTGTCACGTTCCCGATATCGCGCCGGAAGGCGGAGGCGCTCATCGGGGTGTAGAGGAAGATGGCCGGCGCGTCGGCGTTGAGGAGCGAAAGCGCCTGGCGATAGAGCGGACCGGCGACTGCCGTGTCACCCGCGCCGGCCGCCAGTGCCAGCAGGGAATCCACCGCCCGATTGTCATAGTGGCCGTAGTTCTGCGACTCGAACCCCGCGCGACCCCACTGTTCGGCCAGCCCCCGCATGGTCGGCTCGTCGAGATAGGCGCCGATGTAGCTGTCGAACTTCCCCGACGCGAGCCGCTCCTGGAAAACCGGAAAGTCCACCGCCGTGATGGTGGTGGTCACCCCAATCCGCCGCCACGCCTCCTGCAACGCCTCGGCGATGCGGCGGCGAGAGGGGCTGGTGGAGGGGACCAATATGTCGAGGGTCGAGCGTCGGGCGTCGCGCGCCAAGCGCTCGACGCTCGACGCTTGACGTTCGATTCCCGTAATCCCCCGCTCTCCGACCCACGCCAACACCGACATCGGCCCGGCCGGCGCATGCGCGTCGGGGCCAAAGGCGTTGCGGGCAATCGCATCCCCGTCCACCGCGGCGGCGAGGGCGCGCCGCACCTCACGGTTGCGCAGCGCTCGATTCTTGCCGGCAAGGTTGAAGGCGAGGAAGCCGTAGACCGCCGACGGATAGCGCTCCACCCGGAATGCCGAGTCGGCCTCGACCCGCGCGATCCGGTCGGGCGTCATCAGCACTTCCAGCAGGTCGGCTTCGTGGGAGAGGAGCAGGTTGAGCGCGGCGTCGGGATCCTGGGCGAAGCGGAAGACGACGGTGTCTATGCGCTGAGCGTCGGGCGTCGGGCGTCCGGCGTATGGCGCTCGACGCTCGACGCACAGCGCTCGACCCAGCACCAACGCCTCCCCCCGCCTCCACGACACCACCCGGAACGGTCCGCTGCCGATGAGGTGGGCCACCGCCGTGTCGGCTCCCCATTCCTCGGCAGCGATGTTGCCCCAGATATGCTCGGGAATGATCCGCACGTGGTAGGTCGCGTCGTACAGCTGCTCGGGCGAGGCGTGGGGAAAGCGGATCAGCACCGTGGCAGAGTCAGGGGCGCTGACCTTGAGCGGGGCCACCGCCATTCGCCCGATTGCATCGATACTGCTGTCGGCGTAAACGCCGAAGGAAAAGACCACGTCACGCGCGGTGACCGGCACGTCGTCCTGCCACCTGGCGCCAGGGCGGATGTGGAACCGCCAGGTCAGCGAGTCCGCCCGCTCCCACCGCTCGGCCAGCGCCGGCCGGTAGGCGGCGGTGTCGATGCTCGCACCGCCCGGCGCGAGGGTAGCGAGTCGCTCCCAGACCAGGTCACCCACATCCCTGCCGACCGATTCGTAGGTGAGCGGGGGCAGCACTGACGGCGGTTCGCCGACCGCTGCGACGACCACCGTGCGCGAGGCCGGCCGCTCGCCCGGCGCGCACGCGACCGCACCGAGGAGCAGGAGAAGTACGGCATCTGCCCGCGTTACGCTCATCCCGGCTTTGCGGCGGGGCGGACGGATGCGATGATGCGCTCGGCCCGTTCCACCAGCATGCCCACTTCCTTGTGGGTGGTGCGCAGCTTGCCCGACGTAATGTCGGCCTGCAGCGAGTCGAGAATCTCCGTGGCGCGGCGCAGGCGGAACCGCTCGAGCGTGCTCTGGGGGTCGGGATTGTTGGACGCGGAGAGGATTGCCCAGAGCCGCAGGCGCAGCTCATCGACGCCCGACTTGAGATCCTGTACGCCCGACAGGGGAACCGACTTGGCCTGCAACCTCTGCTCGATGGCCTGCAGGGCGGCACGCATCTTCTGGAGCTCCTCGCTCAAGTCTTCCGGGGCCATGCGACCTTCTATGTAGGGGGATGCCCGAAGCTAGTCGAGGAACCTGCAGCATCAAGGGGCGCGGCCTCAGGCCGCAGCCGGCCGCATCAACCGGCCAAACGTCTCGAAGACGTCCGGCCGCCACCAGTGGCGGGTTTCTTCCATGCGCGCGAGGGCATCGGCCGTGCTCATGGCCGGCCGGTAACTGCGGGTCGTGGTGAGGGCGTCGTACACATCCACGATGCAGATCACCTGCGCGGCCAGCGGGATTTCGTCGCCGACCAGCCGGTCAGGGTATCCGCTACCGTCGTACTTCTCGTGGTGCCAGCGGATGATGGGCTTGATGTCCCACGGAAAATCCACCGTCGCGAGCAGCTCGATCCCCCACTCCGGGTGGCGGCGGATGACGTCGAACTCTTCTTCCGTGAGCCGCCCCGGCTTGTTCAGGATCTCATGAGGAACTCGCACCTTGCCGAGATCGTGGAGGTAGGCACCAAGGCGCAGCGCGGTGAGTGCGTCGTCATCCATGCCAAGTTCGGTGCCCAGGCGGACACCAAGCTCGGCGACACGTTCACAGTGACCGAAGGTGTAACTGTCGGCGGATTCGATTGACTGGCCCCAGTCACGTACCACCGCCAGGTACGCGCCTTCCAGCCTGCTGACCCGGCCGCTGATGTCCACCAGCTCGCGCCGGGCGTCCAGGCGGCGGAAGAGCCGATATGCCGTGTTCAGGGCGCGGAGCGCTTCCTGGTTACGACCGGTGACCTGGTACAGCAGGGCGAGCTCGCGGGTGGTTTCCGCCTCGCTCAGCACCGACCCCGTGGCTGTGGCCAGCTCGACTGCCGTGCGGAGCCGGGATTCCGCCAGCTGGATGCGCCCGGTCTCGCGGTAGATCCGCCCGATGATCTGGTAGGCGTCGGCCTTGTCCAGCTTGGAATCCATCTCGTTGAAGATGCTGAGCGCCTGTTCTGCACTGGGCATGGCCTGGTCGTAGCGCTGGCGCGAGGCCAGCACATCGGCGCGGTTGAGGAGCACCAGGCCGCGCAGGTGCACGTTGCCCAGTTCCTCGGAGAGGTGGAGACTGCGCACGTAATGCGCGTCGGCCTGCTCATACTCGCCCAGGTCGGCGTGCAGCATGCCGAGGTTGTGCTCCGCCTCGGCGCGGCCGCGAACGTCGCCGACGGCGGCGAAGGCCTCGAGGGCGCGCTCGAAGTGCTGGCGCGCGGCGGTGTGATCACCCTGGATGTTGGCAAGGATGCCGAGGTTCTGCTCCACCTTGCCGCGCACCGCGTCGTGCGCCCCGCCCAGGACGAGCGCACGCTGGAACCGCCGGCGGGCGGAGTCCATCGAGCCCTGCTCGAAGTCAAAGCCGGCCAGGGCGTTGAGCGCCTGGGCCGCACGCAGGTCGTCGCCCAGCTCGGTGGCGAGACCCAGGCTGCGCTGGGCCAGCTCCTGGGCCCGCGCCTTCTCATCGCGATGATGGCAGACGACGGCGAGCTGCCGGAGCGCATCGGCCAGCAGTGTCGGCTGGTCATCACGGGCGGCGGCCTCCACGGCAGCATCGAGCGCCACCGCAGCCTCGGCCAGTGCGCCGGCCCGCGCATGGGTTTCGCCGGCGGCCAACAACTCAACTGCCCGCCCCGTGCAAACGGGGCGGGCAGTTGAAGCTGGTGCCTGGCCGGTGCTCATCCGCTACCAGGATACCGCGTAGCGCGAGAAGTGATTGAGCGGCGCCGACACCGTCTCGCCGCGGGCACTGTCCTTGGACTTCAGGACCTCGAGGACCTTCAGCCCCTCGTCGGTGTAGACAATCTGCTTCGGCGCCTTCACCCGCTCACAGTTCGAGTAACCCATGGTCAGCGTCGCGGACTTGGCGAACTTGAGTCCCTCCGGGCTGAACCGCACCGAGTTCACGTCACCCGAGACCTGCTCGGCGGTGATCTGCACGTAGGACTTGAGCGCGCCGCGCGGAATGCTGAGCTGGCTCGCACCGAAGCGGATGGTGCCGCCGTTCGGGCCGACCCACTGGGTCGCCTTGTCGGATGGGAGCGCACTGCACGTCAGAAGGTGGAGCAGTCCGTCCACCGTGTTCACCGTGGTGGTGAGCGTTCCATCTACGGTGTTCACGGTCGTCGTGAGCGTCCTGTCCACCAGCTTGACGGTGCCGCCCAGGAGATTGCCGAGCAGCGCCTGATCGGGCGCATCAACCGTGGGAGCCGGCGGGAGCGAACTGCTGGTTTCCGGTCCAAGCGGCCCGTCCGTCGCGCAGGAGATGATGGACAGCGCCGCGAGCGCCATCGTCGTTGATCGGAGTACGGTACGAACAGACACGGGAACTCCTGCGAAACGGGTTAAGGGGCCAGGCACCGGTACCGCAGCGTCACCAGGGGCGCTACCGGACGCTCCAGAGTCTGGAGCCGGGTGCGGGACGGCATAGGCTGAAGCAACCCCTATGCCGGACTGACAGTGATTGTATAACTTTTCGACATGCAGGTGAGGACTAGCTCTGCAAACGCAACGAGGACAGCCAATTACCCTGTTGATGATTCGACAATGCTATAAAATAACCAGTCACCAATTATTGCCGCGTGAGCACCGCAGGTGGGTGGGGATACTACAGGTGGGAGCAACACGGCTGTTGGCGGCTCGGCGGCTCGGCGGCTCGGCGGCTCGACGGCTCGACGGCTCGGCGGCTCGGCGGCTCGGCGGCTCGACGGCTCGACGGCTCGACGGCTCGACGGCTCGACGGCTCGACGGCTCG
>CBINCZ010000156.1:0-6023 GCA_966249295.1 uncultured Gemmatimonadales bacterium | reverse complement strand
TCGCCGCGGCGGCAGAGGAGTGCCGTCGATTTGCTGGGCCAGCGTTCCGCCGGACACTGTCGCATCCGGCTCCTCCACCAGCACGTTCACGCCGTTATTGGCTTCGTCGAACCGGTATTCCAGCCGGCCAGCGTTGGGTGGTAGGTGGTACTGGATGGTGATCTGCCGCTCGCCCGGCGCGAGCGGTGCGAGTACCAGCACGCTGTCCATGTTGCGGTCGATCGCTCCCGCAGAAAGATCGCCGTCCTCCGCGGAAAAACCGACCGCCTGCAGCGGTATCAAGGCATGCCAGGTGGAGCCCAGGCTGTCGCGCGCGACCCGGGTCGCGTCGCCCGGGTTGTTGAGCACCAGCAGCTCTACCACGGTCCGGGTTCCGTCGTCGCCGGGCCTGGCGATGACGATGTGCCGCGCCTCGGTGTGCACCGGCTGGGTGGATGATGTGTCGAAGACCTGCAGCGCGATTGCGCTGTCGGACCGGGCCGGATTGGTGGCGAGCGGGTTGGAAAAGTACTCGATGCCCTGGTACCTGGCGGTGACGATGTACAATGACGCAGTATCTGCAGAAAAGCGGAACCGGAATCGCCCCGCCGCATCGGTGCGCATGGAATCGAGCGGGCCCTGCACCTCTCGCCCGATGCGATGGAGTACGACGGTGGTGCCGGCGAGCGGCACCGCATCCGGGCCTCGCAGCACCTGCCCGGCCGCGGCGATGACGGGCGACTGCGCGCGCAGTGGCACCGGCAGTGCCGCCGGCACGGCGGCCATCAGCAGCGCCAGCAGGGCGCAGCGCATCTCAGGGATTGAACTTGCCGAAATCTTCGGGGTCGAGCTTCTCGAGGTATTCCCGCAGTCGCTCGGCCTCGCGCGACCCGCCCGCCGAGTCGTCCGCCTCCACCCCGCTCTGCTCCAGCAGCTGGTCACTCGCGAAGATCGGCGCGTTGAGCCGCAGCGCCAGCGCGATACTGTCGCTGGGCCGGGCATCCACCTGGAAGACGTGGTCTTCCCGCTGGATGAGCAGTTCGGCGAAGTAGGTATTCTCGCGCACCGCGCTGATGACGATGCGGCGAAGCTCGCCGCCCAACCCGACGATGACCTGCTTGAGCAGGTCGTGGGTCATGGGCCGGGCGGCCTTGACCCCCTGCAGTTCCATGGCGATGGCACTGGCCTCGGCGGGCCCGATCCAGATCGGGAGCACCCGCGAGCCGTCTTTCTCACGCAGGATGACAACCGGGCTCTCGGTATTGCGATCCACGCCCAGGTGGGCGACGGTCATCTCCTGCATGCAGGACTAGCGCACCGCGCTGAGCAGATCCTTGACTCGATTGGTCTGCTCCCAGGTAAAGAAGTCATAGGTCTTCTTGGACTTCCCTTCAGGTCCCACGTAGCGGCCGGTGAACGGCTTCCGCCCGAAGTGGCCATATGCCGCGGTCGGGGTGTAGATCGGCCGCTTCAGCTTGAGAGTGGCGATGAGCGCGCTGGGCCGCAGGTCGAACACCTCGCGCACGGCGCGCTCGAGGCGTGAATCGGGTACGATGCCGGTACCGAATGTATCTACCATGACCGACACCGGCTCCGCCACGCCGATGGCGTAAGCCACCTGCACCTCGCAGCGCCTCGCCAGCCCGGCTTCCACGATGTGCTTGGCGATCCAGCGCATGGCATACGCGGCGGAACGGTCCACCTTGGACGGATCCTTCCCGCTGAACGCGCCGCCGCCGTGCCGGGCCATGCCGCCGTAGGTGTCCACGATGATCTTGCGGCCGGTGAGGCCGGCGTCGCCATGCGGGCCACCCACCACGAAGCGTCCCGTAGGATTGATGAAGAACTTGACCCGTCGTGACTCGACGCCGGCCTTGGCCAGGACGGGCTTGATGACTTCATCCACGATAGTGGCGCGCAGCGTGCCTTCGGAGAGCCGGCGATTGCCGTTCCGCTCGGCGTGCTGGGTGGACACCACGACGGCCTTCACGGCGACCGGCTTGTCGCCTTCGTACTCCACCGACACCTGGCTCTTGCCGTCGGGACGCAGCCATTCGATCGGATCAGCGCCTGCAGTGCCCTTCCGCACCGCAGTGAGCCGCTCGGTGATGCGATGGGCAAGCAGGATCGGCAGCGGCATCCGCTCCCGGGTCTCCCGGCACGCATACCCGAACATCATCCCCTGGTCGCCCGCGCCCTGCTCATGACTGCGAGTCTCGTTCACGCCCTGGGCGATATCGGGCGACTGGCGGTCGATGGCCGCCATGACGGCGCACGAGTCGGCGTCGAATCCGAACTGCGCGTCGGTGTAGCCGATGCGCCGCACCGTCTCGCGCACGATGTCCGGAATGTGCACGTACGTGCTCGTCGTGATTTCCCCCGCGACCACCGCCAGGCCGGTCGTTACCAGCGTCTCGCAGGCCACGCGCCCGTGGGGATCGCTCGCCAGGATGGCGTCGAGCACGGCATCGGAAATCTGGTCGGCCACCTTGTCTGGGTGGCCCTCGGTGACGGACTCGGACGTAAACACGTGACGCTTGGAAGCGGCCATCAGTTTTGCTCTCGCCAGGGTAGAAGAATCAGGAAATGGGGCGCCGAACAATGGGGAGCAAGCTAGCGATGCACCAGCGGCCGGGCAACGTCGCCTTCGGGCTCCAGCAACCGCACATCGACGTGCCTGGCGGCGGCATCCCGAAGCACGCCGAGGACGTCGCGCGCATGGCGCGCCTCGAGCGCGGCTTCGCTTGCGGCAGTCATGGCGGAGAGCGGCACGGACCGAAGCAGCCACTTGACGGCCGGCAGCGACGGCGGCGAGACGCTGAGCGTGCGCACGCCGAGGCCCGCAAGCAGGAGGGCATGCAGCGGATCGGAAGCCATCTCGCCGCAGACACTCACGGGCAGGCCCTTTTCCTGCCCGACGCGGACAATGTGCCGCAGCTGCCGCAGCATGGCGGGGTCGTGCGGCTGGAACCGGTCGGCGAGTCGCGCATTCCCGCGATCAACCGCGAGGGTGTACTGCGTGAGGTCGTTGGTCCCGATACTGAAGAAGGCACTTACCTCCGCCAGCCGGTCTGCAATGAGCACCGCCGCCGGCGTTTCCACCATGACGCCGACCGGTACGGTCTCGGCGGCCTCGACGCCGCTGGTGCGCAGGCGGGCCGACTCCTCCTCGAGCATTTCGCGCGAGCGCTCGACCTCCTCGAGGTTGCTGATGAGTGGCAACATGAGCTTGATGCGTCGCCCGTGGGCGGCCCGCAGCACGGCGCGCAGCTGGTCGCGGAAAAACTCCGGGTGATCGAGGCACACGCGGATGGAGCGCCAGCCGAGAAACGGATTGGCCTCGTGGCTGGTCTTGAATGCCGCGGGGAACTTGTCGCCGCCCAGGTCATAGCTGCGGATGATGACTTCATGCTCCGGGAAGGCCAGTGACACCCGCCGGAAGTAGCGCGTCTGCTCGTCTTCGGATGGCATCGTGCTGCGCCCGCCCAGCATGAACTCGGTGCGCAGCAGGCCCACTCCCTCGGCACCGTTCCGTACCGCCGGCTCGATCTCGTCGGGCAGGTCCACGTTGCCCATCAGGGTGAAGCGCTCGCCCTCGGGCGTGACGGCAGGCTGGTTGACTACCGTCTCGAGCTGCAGCTCGAAGCGGCGGCGGCGGCTCAGCCGCGTGCGGGCAGCGTCCAGCTCCTCGGCCGACGGATCGACCAGCACGGACCCGCTCTGGCCGTCGAGCAGCAGCATGTCGCCATTCCGGATGCGTGACACCGCGCCCGCGACACCCATCACCGCGGGAATGCCCAGCGAATGCGCCAGGATCGCGGCGTGTGAGGTGCGGGTGCCCTCCTCGCTGACCAGCCCCACGACGTGGTCGCGGTCGAGTTGCACGGTCAGGCCGGGCGAGAGCTCCTGCGCCACGATGACCACATGCTGGTCGGTCTGCACCGACCACGGTTCGAGCTCCCGGCGACCGGAGAGACGGTACAGCATCCGCATCTGGATGGCGTGGAGGTCCGGCAGGCGATCGCGCAGCTGGGCGCTGTCGGAATTCTGGAACAGCTGGCGCAGCTCGAGCGCCTTGAACTCGTAGGCGGTCTCGGCGCTGAAGCGGTTCTTGCGGATGACCGCTTCCACGGCGGCAAGAAAATCCGGATCCTGCACCATGAGGATCTGCGCATCGAAGATGCGGGCCTCTTCCTCACCCGCCCGCTCCAGCACTCGTTCCCGCAGCCTTTGCAGGTTCCCCACCACCACGCGAACGGTGGCATGGAGACGCCGGACTTCGTTCTCCACTTCGTCCGGCTCGACAGTGCGGTCGGGTACGTCGGGGAAATCCAGCCGCACCACGAGCGCGGGCGCCCACGCCGTGCCCGGCGACACCCCGATGCCGCGCAGCAGCCGGTCGTCCTTCATGCTTCGCCGAAGCCTTCCGCGATGAGCGCGCAGAGCGCCGCCACGGCCTCGGCCTCGTCCGGGCCGTCGGCGCGCACTGACACCGTGCTGCCAAACTCCGCCGCCAGCATCATCACGCCCATGATGCTCTTGCCATTGACCTCCATGCCATCCTTTTCCAGCCGGATGTCACTGGCGAAGCCGGCGGCGGCCCGCACCAGCTGGGCGGCCGGCCGGGCGTGCAGCCCCAGCTGGTTCACGATTCTCGCCTCACGCTCCGTCATGCGAATATCCATCGAAGCAGCACTGCGCCTCCCATGGCAATGAGCGTGAAGCGCGGGGCCGAATAGCGCGGCCCCGCCAGCCGGCTCGCGGCGATACCAGTGGCCGCCAGCAGCAGCGTGCCGAGCACGGCACGCGGTCCGAAAGGATGCAGCAGCCATTCTCCCACCAGCGGCGCGGCGACGCCGATCGCGAACCCTGCCGCCGGCCCCGCCCACGCCACGAACCGCGGCAGTTTCGATGCGCTGATGGCGGCGCCCACTTTCATGCCCGCAGCCAGGCCGGCCTGGAGCGTCCAGTGCGCCACGTAGAGCCGAATGGCGTTGAACATCACCAGGAACGCGACGACCACGGCCCACGAGGCGCCGAGGGCGATCGCGGCCAGCGATGCCCCCAGCAGTGCGGGCAGCAGCCCGGCCCAGAAAAGCTGGTCACCCAGCGCGCCCAGCGGACTGCAGAGCGCCGCCCGCAGGCGAACAATCTGCTCGCTGGGGACGTCCTCATATTCTGCGCGCACCAGTGCACCGAGGGCGAGCCCAGCCAGGTACGGGTGACAGTTGAAGAACAGCGCCGAGCGCGTCGTTGCGGTGCGGTACCGTTCGGGGTCCCGCTCACGCAGCGTCTGGAGCAGCGGCTCGGCAGCGTAACCCATGCCGACACCGAGCATGCGCTCGTAGTTCCAGGCCCCCTGGACGGCGAGCAGTCGACGCCGCGCCGACGCTGTTCCCTTCACGCAAGCCAGACCAGCAGAAGTCCCAACGCGCTTCCAGCCACCAGCCAGCGGAGCCGGGCGCCTCGGCCGGCGCTTCGCAGCGCGCCGCCAATCACGGCCGCAATGCCCGATCCGATGGCGATGACGCTGAGCAGGGCACCGGTGCCGGGATCCAGCGCGACGTACTGTTCAACCAGCAATACCAGTATCAGCGCGACTGCCGTGAGCAGAAGGCCACGTGAGGCATCTAGCATGATCGAGCCAAGCTGGAGGTGGCGGATGGTGCGCGCATCGCCCGCCTCCAGGGCCGGGACGCTGCGCTGCACCGCGCGGCCGATCCGGTGGCGCAGCCGGCCCAGTGTCCACCCTCCGAGCGACGCGACCACCAGCGCGAGCGCCACCGCGAGGCCGAGCGATTCCTCCCAGGGCCCGTGATGCGCCACCAGGACGGCACCACCGACCGTGGCAGGGCCGTAGTCGGGATACCGGGCCGCACCGACCGGCAGCACATCGAGCGCAAAGAGTTCCATCACGACGGCGAGGCGAAATCCCGAGGCGAAGTCGCCGGCGATCCAACCGGCCACGGACCCTGCCACGAGAGGCCGTGCGATCATCATCTGCGGCACGCTGACCAGGTCCAGTGCCACCACGGTGCCCCAGA
>CBINCZ010000155.1:0-6030 GCA_966249295.1 uncultured Gemmatimonadales bacterium | reverse complement strand
CAGCGACCTGCTCGAGGCCCACGAGCGCCGGCTCGACGCCGCCACCAAGGCGCGGCGGGGGATCAAGCTGTACAAGTCGAGGCCCAGGGTGTGAGGCATAAGGCACAAGGCATAAGGCATAAGGCGTAAGGCGAGGGCATAAGGCGTAGGAGACCTTACGCCTTACGCCTCATGCCTTACGCCCCTATGCCTTACGCCTTACGCCTTACGCCTTACGCCTTACGCCCTACAAGTACGGATCCTCAGGCATCGGCACCGGCCGGACGACGTGGCGTCGCTCGGCCGGTGTTTCCGTCTGGATGCGCCGGCCCAGGACGGTGCGGAAGTAGGAGAGCGGATCGTCGGGCCGGGCGCGACGCGTGGCGCCGAGGGCGCGGCGCACATCGTCTTCGCGCCGGCCGTGAATCAGCTCGCGCACGGCGTCGGCGCTGATGCCGTGATCGAGCGAGCGAAGCTGCTGCGCCACCGCGTCGGCAAAGGGCAGGTCCGGCGACGGCGGAAAGCGAGTCACGCCTTCCCGCCCGGTGAGCACCGCGGGCCGGGGGAAGCGTACGAAGACGGGCTGGGTGAAGTGAGGATGACGCAGCATCAGCTCCCCCTTGGGAAGTGCGGCGAGCTTGCTGCGCGTGGCCGCGCTCAGCGTGCTGTACCCGGGCGTAGCGAGTTCATCCGGATCCATCCGCCCGAAGAACGCCGTGCCGGCATTGCCCACCACGCGCCGCATCACCTGGCTGCGGAACTGCTGGGCCGAGAAAAGGACCAATCCGAGGTAGCGGCCCCGCTCGGAGAGATCGAGCAGCATCTTCCGCACGTAGCTGTCGGGCCCGTCCGAGGGTGCATACTTGTTCAGCTCGTCCACGAAGACCACGACATGATCCACGCCGAGGTCACGCCGCTCCAGGTGCTCCCGGAGGCGTGAGACCACCCGCGCGAACACCAGGTCCTGGGCCAGCGGGTCGAGTCCTGCGACATCAAGCACATGCAGCGAGCGATCCTCGAATGCGCCCCACGGCAGGTCGTTGGATGCGCCGTCGTCGGTCACCAGCCCCTTGGCGCGGGTGCTGATGTTGCCAAGGCGGTTGCGAACCTTGCGGATGGTGGCAATGTGGTGCGTGCGCCAGACTTCCCCACCCCGGCCGACGGCCTCGAGAAAATCGAAGATGGCGCGGAAGAACTGCTCCAGGTCGGCAAAGGTCTGCACTTCGAAGGGTTCGCGCCGGAGCAATTCGTCGTGGAAGGTGCGCCCGACCACGCGTTCAGCGAGGAAGTCGATGAAGGCATCCGCCTTGGCGTCGATGTCATCGCGATTCATGACCACTTCGGCGTAGTCGAGGATTTCCCGAAGCCCCCAGACCAGCGGCGCGGTGCAGTCACTGAGCGACGGATGCGTCCGCAGCGTGTTGAGGTTCACCCCATCGGCCTTGAAGGGCGCGTAGTAGTGCACACCCCTGAACGGCTCCGGGCTGAGCTCCAGCCGCTCGTAGAGCCGGCGATCATCGTCCGTGAGCGCGGCCGGCTGGTCCAGGAAGCAGAGATCGGGACCTTTCACGTTGAAGCAGACCGCGGCGATCGATCCCTTGTGCGATGGGAACTTCTGGAAAATGCTGCTGAGCAGGAACTGCGCGGCGCTGGTCTTGGTGGCGAGCCCGGAGACGCCGGAGATGTTGAGGTGCGCCGCTTCCGGCCCGAGCAGGAAGTCGCAATCGAGCAGCACCGGTGCCTCGAGTCCGCCCGCGACGTACACACCCACGGGAATACCGGTTGCTCGCTCACCCTCGCAATAACCGTCCATCCGGAGCGCCACCTTCACGTCAGCGTCGGTTGCAAGCCAGACCGGAGCCAGCGGAACCGGCTGGAGTGGCTCCGGGGGTTCATGCCGGAGCACGCTGGCCAGGTAGAGCCGGATTTCGGTGCGCGCCGAGGGTGGCATCGGGGCCGCCGGGTCGCCGTCGGTCGCCAGCACCTCATGCATGGCGCTCAGGAGGTCGGCATAGGCGGCGCCGTCCGTCACGACCGCGTGCACCGTGTGGCCCTCGGCTTCCACCCGCACGATGGCGCCGATGCCGACTGGCGCGTTCGCCGCAGCCCAGAAGTAGAACTGGTGCGGTGTGCTCGGCTTCTGTTCCGTGGCCACCACGCGCCCGACCGGCGCCGTGCGATCTCCAGCGTTCATCGCATCCCTGCCTTGAGGTACTGCTCAACCGAGTGAATGCCGTAGAGCAGCCGGTCCCAGCGCGCATCGGCGCTCACCGGGGTCCGCTCCGCCAGCACCCAGCGTGAAATCTCGTCTGCGTGCGCCGAGGTTGCGACGGATGGAGACACCTCCAGCCGCACGAACCCGTGCAACAGGTCGCGGCCCTCGAAGGGCCAGAGGCGGAGACCCCAGGCCACAACCGGCGCCTGCTCGCCGGCGGGCTGGAACATGCTGCTCCGGTAGCCGGGCGGCAGCCGGAGATACCGGTCCAGGTCCTCACCTTCGAAGGGCAGCGTGGCGTGGCTCTTGGAGAGGCCGACGGCGCGGGGATCCGAGGCGAGCGCCGAACTCGCGGCGAGCGAACCATCAACCAGGATCCAGTCGTCGTGACGCGAGCGGAACCGATCGTACACGGCGAGTTCCAGGTTGCCGCGAATGCGGTCCACCAGCCGGCGCGCCAGCTCGAGATCACGGAGCGGGTGGGCCGGGCCGTCATCCTCGATCACCTGCCGCTCGATCGGCCCCAGTGCCGATCCGGCACGCGCGAGCGACGCCGCCCGGCCCGCCACGAAAAGCAAGCGCTCCTCGGCGACCGTCGTGAGCCGGTGGTCCTGGCGCCGCCGGATGGCCGCCGCGACTTCGGCGACGACCAGCGGCGAAGAACCGGCGTACGCCACCACCTCGGAGCGCTGCACGCCGTCGAGGAACGCCAGCGCACCGCCGCAAGGCGTGGCCGCACCGACTGGCCGGAGCTGCAGCGCGCCGCCTTCCAGCAGCCGCGCCGGACGCACGCGCGCATCCTCCAGCCGGCCCGCAGCCTCCGGTAGCGCCGAAGCGGGTACGAGGCCCTGGCCGGCGAGTGATTTCCGGAGCTGACTGCACTGTGCGCGGAACATTTGTTAGACTACCACTCCCCCGGAGCTGACACCCTCACTGATCAAAGCGTACGCAATCAGGAGAAGAGAATGCGCCTGTGGGCCGCGGCCCTGTTGATCCTGCTGCCGGTCGCCTCCGAGGCAGCCCAGCCCCCCGATTCCACTCCGCACGGGCATTGGACTGCACACGGCGAGCTGTCGTTCACCGATATCGCCGGCAACAAGTCCCTCTCCCTGCTGACCACCGGCCTGGGCACGAAGCTGGAGAATGATAGCCACTACGAGGTGTCGCTGACCGGGTCCGCCCAGTATGGCCGGAGCGAAGGCGACGTAGCGGTCGCGAGCCTGAAGGGCGAGTTCAACCTCCGCCTGCGGCCCACCCGGCGGATTTCACCATTCATCCGCACCACGGCGGCGCACGATGCGATCCGGAACCTGAACGTCCGGATGTCCATGGCGGCGGGAGCCGAGTTCAACGTCATTACCGACGGTCCGAGCTCGCTGACGGTGGGGCTTGCCATGCTGCAGGACTACGAATCACGTGCACTGCCGGAGGGAAGCACCGATCCTGCGAGGGTCTCGTCCACCCGGTTCAACCTGCAATTCCGGGGATCCACCCCATTGCGGCCCGGCGTGGAGGTGTCGCACACGTCACAGCTGGAGCCAGTGGCGGGACACCTCCAGGATTACCTGCTGACCTCCAAGACCTCGCTCAAGGTGGCACTGACCGACGCGCTCGCCTTCCAGACGTCGTACACGTTCAATCGCGACGCCACGCCGCCGCCAGGCGTCACCTTCAGGAATGACCGGACGCTGACGACGGGGCTGGTGGTGACGCTGAAGTAGTCGTGGGTCGTACGCCGTACGACGTACGACCTACGACTCAAGATCCGGAAATGCCGGCACGCCCGTCAGCCAGAAGCCGGCGACATATCCATCTTCATCCACTTCCACGTGCAGGTGATCGGCGATCCGGACCAGCTCGACCGGACGCTCGTCCCCCACCCGGAGATGAAAGACCGTCTCCGTCGGGTCAGTAAGAACGCTCAGCGTGGTGTCCACCTCGACGGCGGAAATCCCCGGCCGCGAGGGGCGCCGGGCGACGACCACGCGGCCATCGGTGAGCTGGGCCGGCACGCTCAGGCCGGGACGGGTCGTGACGTCGGGCCAGACCACGACGTCGAGCCCGCAGATGATGCCGTCGCTCACTTCCACCACGGCCACGGATCCCGCATCATCGCTCAGCTCCAGTGTCCCGGTCAGGCCGCCGGTCTTGCGGGTGGCCTTGAATGCGCCCGAGAGGATGTCGGTCTCCGGGTCCCAGCGCCAGGCAAGGACCGGCAGCTTCCCCTCCAGCGGCTCGATATGGGCCTGGATACTCACTTGGATGACCCGGCCGGCACGCCGGCCTGACGTTCGATGAAGCGCAGCAGGCGGTCGAGCCCCGTGGCAATCGTGCGGTCACTGGCGGCGTAACTGAGCCGGACCCAGCGGTCGTCGCCGAACGCCGATCCCGGCACCAGCGCCACACCCTCCTCCTGCATCAGTGCCTCACAGAATGCCGCGCCACCCAACGGATCACGCTCACGGATCCCGTCCACCCGGAAGAAGAAATAGAACGCGCCATGTGGCTCGATGAACTCGATACCGGGCGCGTCGGTGCGGAAGCGCTCCACGATGCGATCCCGCCGGCGGCGGAACGTGGCGACCATCTCCTGCACTTCCTGCTCGACCCGCTCGTCGCCAAAGGCCGTGGCGGCCGCCCACTGAGCCGGATGATTGGCACCGGTGGTGGTGTGCGACTGCAGCGCCGCCATGGCCCTCGTGACACGCTCCGGTGCGAGGGCGGCACCGATGCGCCAGCCCGTCATGGCGTACGCCTTGCTCGCCCCGGCAATGATCACCACCCGCTCCAGCAGCTCGTCCGGCAGGTCAAGCAACGATGGCGCCGGCCCCGAGCCGTAGTAGATCCGCCGGTAGATCTCGTCCGAGACAATCCACACCTGGTTGTCCCGCGCCCACTCGGCGATGGCTTTCAACTCCGGCAGCGTGTATACCGAGCCGGTCGGATTGCAGGGCGAGCAGAGAATCAGCCCCTTGGTGAGCTTTGAATGCGCCCGGTCCAGGTCCTTCACGCTGACCTTGAGCCCCCATTCGACATCACCAGCCACCGCGACCGGCTCTGCGCGGGCGAGGTGCACGATCTGGGGATACGAGACCCACGCCGGCGTGGGAATCAACACCCGGTCATGGGGCCCGAACAGGGTGAAACAGGCGTTGAAAAGTGACTGCTTGGAGCCGGAGCTGATGATGATGTTGTCGGCGTTGACCGGCCTGTTGCCGGACAGCGTCGAAAGCTGGTGCGCGATGGCCGTCTTGAGCTCCGGAAGCCCCGCATTGGGCGGGTAGCGCGTGTAGCCCTTGCGGATGGCCTGAATCCCGGCCTCCGAGACCGCGGCCGGCGTGTCAAAATCGGGCTCGCCGACACTCAGGTCGTACACGTCCTCGCCGGCGGCCTTGCGGCGCTTGGCCTCGGTCGCAATCGCGATGGTTTCGCTGGCCTTGAGGTGCTGGAGATTGAGCGAGAGCGGATCGGGCATCAGGGATTCCGAAGGCAGCGTGAATCGGCGCGAGTGCGAACGCGAGAAAGCTCCAAGCAGAAGGGGAGGATGTCAACTCGGACGCTGAGCGTTGAGCGCTCAGCGCTCAGCGCTTCACCCTCGACCCTCGACCCGCTACCTTCCCCGCTCATTGAAAACCGAGGAACCTGTGTCTGCATCCGTGGAATCGCGCCTGGGCGAGCCGGTCGTCGCGCGTGGGAACAACATGGTCTTTCTGGCTCCGCCGTCGCCGGCGTGGTCGGCGCCGGTGCTGGACGGCATTGGAAGCCGACTGGAAGCGGGCGGCCGGGCGCTGCTACTGGCGCCGCGCGAGTCACTCGACGCCTGGGCTGCTGAGCTC
>CBINCZ010000154.1:0-6032 GCA_966249295.1 uncultured Gemmatimonadales bacterium | reverse complement strand
CATTCCCGCTTTCGCCGCAATGACGTATGTGAAAGATCCTGCTCGCCTTGCTCGCCCTGCCAACCTGCTCGCCTTGTCTACAGCCCCGCCAACCACGGATATCCCATGTCCTCCCAATACCCGCCGGGACGCTCACGGGTAAACGTGACCTTTGATAGGTACTTGGTCATCTTGTAGCCCAGCTTGATGGGCGCGTAGAGCCGGAGCGGGGCGCCGTGGTCCGGCATCAGCGGGCGGTCGTTGAAGGCATAGGCCAGGATGGTCTGCGGGTGCATGGCGCTCTTCATGTCCCAGCCATTGGTGTAGCGCACGCCGCGCCGGTCAAACTCGAACGAGCTGAACATGATGTAGCGCGCGTCGGGGAGCGGCTCAACCTGCGCCGCAAGCGCACTGAACGGCACGCCTGCCCACGACGCCACCGCGGTCCACCCTTCCACGCAGTGATGCTTCACGGTGTACGCCAGCCGAGGCATTGCCTGCAGCATCTCCATGGTGAAGTGGCCCGGTTTCCGCACCAGGCCGTCGACCTCCAGGGTCCACGTTGTTGTGGGGTCGAGCTCGGGCAACCCGGGTCCGACATGATAGGCCGGCATCCGGCCGCTGCGCTGGCTCGCGTCGTACACCGGCGCCAGCCGACTGTTGCTCTGGAAAACGTGCTCGCCCACCCAGTCGTTGAGCCGGGAGATGGCGCGAAGCTTTGGCCGGATCAGCGGTCCGCCATCCCAGCCGCATGCAGCGAGCAGTGATGCCGGCCCGGCGACGGCGGCGAGGCGGAGGAAATCCCGTCGGCTCGGCGGCTCGGCGGCTCGGCCGTTTGATGGAGCGCGCTCGTCCCTCGACCCTCGTCCCTCGTCACTCATTCCCGACATGCCTCCCCCTGTACCACCCGGTAATCATGCCCCGCAATGACGCCGGATCCGAAAGGAATACCGCGCCCACGTGCACGATCGTGAACCCGATGAACAGCCACACGGCGATGAAGTGCCAGTAGCGGGTCAGCTCGTAGCCGCCGAAGAGCGATACGAGCCAGGAGAGCTGCACTGGTTTATAGATGGCGAACCCGGAGAGCACCGAGATGACGGCGAGCAGCAGGATGGACGTATAGGCCAGCTTCTGCAGTGCGTTGTGCTTCCCCTGCGGCGGCGGCTCCTTGCGGAGCCGGAGGTAGTAGAGCTGCATGGCCAGTGCCGGGCGGGCGTCGCTTGGCCGGAAGATCAGCTTGCGCCATTCGCCGCTCAGCCCGAGAAACAGCAAATAGGCCGCGCCGGCAAGCACGAACGGCCACGCCAGGGCAAAGTGCCAGTTGAGCCCGCCCGCCAGCCACCCGCCCAGCCGGGACCATTCGGGAAAGGCATACATGTCGAGCGGATTGGGCGCGCTGAACACCTTTCCCTTCTGCCCTATATGGGGAAAGGCAAGGTAGATCTGCAGCCCGCTCGCAATCATCCCCGCGAGCACGACGGCATGCAGCCAGTGCGTGAGGCGCACGAGGCCGTGGTGGCGCTTGACTCCAGAAGTGTGGGAGGGCATGAATGGAAGGTAGACGGCTAGGCGGCTGGACGGCTAGACGGCTGGGGCTCGATGGCAAGAACTAGCCGTCCAGCCGTCTGACCGTCTCGCCGTCTACCGCCGCAGGCGGTAGGCCACCTTCATGAACAACCCGTCCGTCTGCCGCCGCAGGTTGCGGAAGGTGAGTGTGCCCTCGTCCGCCATGGTGGAGCCGTAGCCGAGGAAAAACACGGTGCCGGGGCTCGGCTCATACGAGGCGAGCCAGTCCATGCGGAAGGTATTTGAGATCGTGGCGGGCTGGACCACGCCATCAATCAGCAGCGGGCGTCCGGTGGCTTCGTCCACGAGCGCCGCCCGGCGCTGCGCCTGGTACTCGCCGATAAAGCGGAAGAAGAGCGCCCGGGTCGGCTGGTACTCGATCTTCACGTGGGGAATGATGGTGCGCGCGAACTCGCTGCCATCCCGCTCCCGCGTAAGCCGGGAGTACGTCAGCTCCAAGCTCGACCGCACTGAGCGCTGGGGGCGCAGGCTGAGCTCCCCGCTCAGGCGCAGCTCCCGCCCCTCGGCGGCCTCCGGGAAGATCGCAGTCTCGCCATAGCGTGCGTTGACCTCGGCGTCACCCCACTGCCACGTCGGCGTAGAGACCTGGAGTGAGGTCCCGATGGCATTGTTCAGTTCCGGCCTGGGCGTGAAGGGGTCGGTCGTCGCACCACCGAGTTCATATCCGGCGTAATCAACGGGGAGGAAGTGGACGAAGTCACGCGAGATCTTCGGGTTGACTTCCCACCCGCCCCGGAACCGGAAGGTGAGGTTGGCGTCGTCATTGCCTTCGATCGCTCCGTCGCCCAGGAACGAGTCGTAGCTCCAGGTGCGCTCGGGCCCGAAGAAGACGGTGGCCGTCTCGAGCAGTGCGCCCGGCTTTCCGTAGATCGAGAACCGGTTCATGATGTGGCCGTTCACGATCCCGACCCGGTTCACGAACCCCGATTGGGTCTCGAAGTCGTCGCTCAGGCCGTTGATCTGGTAGTTGAAGCCCCACGACCGGCCGGTACGGTCGAGCTGCGCCTGCCAGATCTGGCCGCCGCGGGTTCCCGCGTCGTCCCGGGTCCACGACTGGCCCAGCTGGGCCTGCGCGAAGTACATCCCGCCGAAGACAATGCGCGTGTCACCGGACAGCACCCGGTTGTAGTCGTCGCCGCTGATGCGGTCGGTGTAGGTGATGCCAGCCAGCGAGTTCTGCCCGATGTCTCGGCGGATCCGCGTGATGTTGAACAGTGCATTCCGGTCGCCCGCCTCATCAACGGCGGTGAGGTGCGCCACGCCGTACCGGCCGAACTTGCCGGTGAACTTGGCCCCGGCGATCGGGTCCACGATCTCGCGGGTGTAGACCAGGCGATTGGGTGTGGAGAAAAGTTCGATCCCCTCGAGGAAGAAGGGCCGTCGCTCCTCGAAGAAGATGGCGAAACGTTCGTTCACCGTGACGACGCCCTCGTCGGCCTCCACCTGGCTGAAGTCGGGGTTCCAGGTGGCATCCAGGGTCATGGCGGTGAAGCCGAGCCTGAGATTCGCGCCGGCGGAGCCGTCGACCTTCTCGCGCTCGAAATCACCCGACTCGTTCACGGCACCGTTGGCTGACGCAGTGAAGACCGGCTGGACCTCCATCACGACACCGCGCTTCATGTCATGGAGCCCGGTCATCAGCCCACCCTGCGCCAGGAAGCTGGCGCTGGCACGCCGCACGTCCGTCCAGGTGTCGGTGTAGCCGGTGCGCTTGGTCTCGCGCACCACGTTGAGGCCCCAGGTCTGCTGTGACGCCGTGGGATACCGGAGACTCTTGAACGGAATGCGCAGCTCCACGACGTAGCCCGAATCGGTGCGCATGCCCTTCGAGTCCCAGAGGAAGTCGGGGCTCAGGTCGTCGGTGCCCCCGGTGAGCGAGGCGGCCTGGTTGCCGCCCTCGCTGCGGACGCCGTCCTGCTGCTGGCCCAGCGGATTTACCGTGAAGACGTAGGCCCGTCGCCGGTCGCCGAAGGTGTCGAGATAGATGGAGACGTGGTCGTCGTTGCCCAGGTTGTCGCGGTCTGCCACGGTAGCGCGCACCGTGCCCGGCTGCCGGTCATAGGCCGTAATGCCGAACCATATGGCGTCGGGCGCATACCAGACCCGCACCACCGTGCGCTCTTCTGCCGGCCGGCCGTCCACCGGCATCCATTGGTGAAAACCCGACAGCACGGCGGCCTGCTGCCAGACGCTGTCCGTCAGCCGGCCGTCCACCACCGCCATGGCCTCGATCCGGGGGATGGTGACCGACTCCTTCATGCGGGCCGGGGTCGTATCCTGGAGAAATGCCGCGACAGCGAGCAGGGCGAGGTGCATGTGGGACGGGAGTCAGGTGTGTGGGGGAGGACGAAGATAGACGGCTAGACGGCTAGACGGCTAGTCGGCTGGACGGCTGGAATCCGAAGGTAAGAACCAGCCGTCCAGCCGTCCAACCGTCCAGCCGTCTACTCGTACCGCAGCGCCACGATCGGATCCAGGCTCGCTGCGCGGCGCGCGGGCCAGAGCCCGAAGAAGAGGCCGATGAATGCGCTGAAGCCGAACGCCACGATAATGGCCGCGGGGGAGATCAGCGTATTCCAGTGTGCCACCTTGGACAGCACGATGGCCGCGCCCGAACCCATGGCGATGCCCATGATACCGCCGAGGAGGCACAGTACCAGCGCCTCGATGAGGAACTGGAGCATGATGTTGCCACGGGTGGCGCCCAGCGCCTTTCGCACGCCGATTTCCCGGGTGCGCTCGGTGACCGAGACCAGCATGATGTTCATGATGCCGATGCCGCCCACCAGGAGGCTCACTGCCGCGATGCTCGCGAGCAGCATGGTAAACACCTGCGTCGCCTCCTGCTGCGTGGCGAGGATGTCCTGCGGGTTCCGGATGCGGAAGTCATTTTCCTCGCCCGGGCGGATCTTGTGTTCCGCGCGCAGCACCCGCTCGAGGTCCACCATGCCCCGTTCAATGGGAATGCCGTCAGCCACCTGGATGGACATGGACCGGATCCGGTCGGTGCCGAAGACGCGATACTGGGCCGTCGCAAGCGGGATGTAGATGTCGTCATCCGGGTTGCTGAAGCCCTGCGAGCCCTTCCGGCTCATGATCCCGATGATCTCGAACGGGATCCCGCGGATCAGGATGGTCTGCCCGATCATGGCGGCTCCGTTCGCCTCCATCTGGTCCGGAATGTCGGCGCCCAGCACGGCGTACCGCTGGCGGGAGTCGTCGTCGCCGTCGGAGAAGAACCGGCCCGCGGTCAGGGTGTAGTTGTTGACCTGGGGATAGTTGGCCGTGGTGCCGACGATGTCGGTGTTCACGTTCTTGTTGCCGAACTGCACCTGCAGGGACTGCTGCAGCTCGGGTACCACCGCCTTGATGTCCCGCGCCTTCCTGCGCACGGCCAGGTAGTCATCCGTCGTGAGGTTCACCCGGGTGGCCTGCGCCACGCCGCCCCGGAACTGCTGGCCGGGGTACACCGTGAACGTGTTGGCGCCCAGGGCCGCGATGCGCTCCTCGACCGCCTTCTGGGCGCCGCTGCCCAGCGCCACCATGGTGATGACCGCGCCCACCCCGATCACGATGCCGAGCATCGTGAGCGAGGCGCGCAGCTTGTTGGCGCGGATGGACTGGAGCGCGACGGCCACAGTCTCATTGATCAGCATTGCTACCTCCGCCCGCCGCTCTGGGAGCTGCTGCCTGAGTTGCTCCGCATGCCGGGCACCGCGCCGCCGCCGGTCATCCGGTTCACCCGCTCCTGGAATTCCTGCTGCGACTCGATCAGCCCCGCGCTCGGCAGGAGGAGCACCGAGTCGGTCGGTTCCAGGCCCTTCGTCACTTCACTGTAGTCCAGGTCGGTGAGCCCGGTGGTGATGTGCACCGGCTTGATCTCGGTGCCACGCTTCACGAAGACGATATAGTTGCCGCCGTAGAGCGCGGCGTCGCTGTTCGCATTCCGGCGCATCCCGCCGCCGTTGCCGCGCATGCCGGCAAACGCCTTCTGCATGACCGCGCGGTCGGCGGCGCTGAGCTCCTGGCCCTTCATCCGCTTCTCCATGATGGCCTTGACCTGCGCCGCATCGACGCCCGCGGGCAGGTTGATGGTGCGGCCATTGGGCAGGGTCAGGGTATTGCCCGGCTTGGCGGTGCTGTCGGTGGCGGGCGTGGATGCGCCCAGCGACGTGCGGCCGTCGCCGGAATCGGACTGGGGCGTGGCCTGCTGCTCTCGCGCCAGCTCCTCCTGCACCGCCCGGGGATCGAGTCCCAGCACCTGCGCCGCCGAGGCCACGTCGCGCTGGGTGCGGAGGGCCGCGTTGGGGATGGCCAGCACGCTGTCGCGCCGGCCGATGTGAATCTCGACCTCGGTGTTCATGCCCGGCTTCAGCAGCTTCTGCTGGTTCTGGATGCGGATCAGCACCGGAAACATGGTCACGTTCTGCTGCACCTCGGCCTGCGGCTCGATCTTGAGGACG
>CBINCZ010000153.1:0-6047 GCA_966249295.1 uncultured Gemmatimonadales bacterium | reverse complement strand
GCGCTGTAGAGCTTCACCGGGATGGTGACGAGACCGAAACTCACGATTCCGGTCCAGCTGGCGCGATCTGCCATGGCGTCCTCCGGGTTGCCAGACCGGATGACGATGGCACGGGGGGCACTGGAGCGCCGTGCGGGGGGTCACAGGAGGGGCAGGATGGGCAAGATGGGCGCGATGGGCAGGCGATGCAGGGTCAGCTTCGACCCGCCCATCCAGCCCATCGTACCCATCCCGCCCTAGCCTCCCCTCACCATCTTCTCAAACCGCGGATTCCCCTTCAGCGGCGCAAACATCGGGTCGATCTTCATCCATGCGGGGTTGATCGGCGTCGGATGTTTCTGCAGTTCCTCCAGAGCGTCCATGGCGTCATTGAGGCGACCGGTGGCGAGATAGATCCGCACCAGCTGGAGCCTGTCATACGCCAGCGAGGCAGAGGCGTCGGGCCGGTACATGGCAATGGCCTTCCTGCCGACAGCGATGGCGGAGTCGGCAAGGCCCGCATGCGCCAGCGCCACGCCATAGAGCACCAGAAGCGACGGATCGTTCGGCGCCTGCTTTACCTGTTCCAGGCTCGGGGCAAGCGAGGAGTCCGCGTACGCCTTCGCCGCCGCCTTGTTCCCCTGGTCCCAGTAAAAAGTGGAGAGCGACTGGCCCCACCAGGCGCGGTCTCCGTCGAACGCCGAAGGCGTGAGACGCCCCACCAGCGCCTTCGTGGAGGGATCGAGCACGAACGTGAGTTCCTCGAAGCCCGCCAGATAGGCCGCCATCAGCGGCGGCGAGACATGCGCCGTGGCGCGGGTGGTGGCGGCCTGCGCACCGGCGAGATCGCCCTGGGCGAGCTTGATCTTGACCAGGAGCTGATAATGGCCGAGATCTTCCGGCTCCAATGCGATGGCGGCGTTGGCGACTTCTTCCGCCTCACGCAGGCGTCCTACAAAGAGATAGTCGGTGCTGAGCAGGTCGAGCACCGCCGCATTGCGCGGATCGAGTTCCCGGGCTTGCTCCAGCCGCGTCGCGGCCCGTTCATAGTTGCCGCTATTGACGTCGGCGTTTGCTGCCGTGACCAGGATGTCAGGATCGTTCGGCGCCAGCTGGATGGCTCGCTCGATGTATTCGGTGACCTTGGCAGGATCGCGCACAACGTTGTTGTAGTAGCGTGATGCTGCCGCCGCCGCATTGGCATTCTCCGATCCAAGCCGGAGTGCGTGGTCGACAGCCTCTCCGGCCCGTCGTGCCACGGCGGGATCGCGAGCGCCGTTGCTGTAGAGTCGTGCCGCGGCGGATGCGAGTCCGGCCCAGGCGTCGACAAAACTGGAGTCGAGCGCCACCGCCTGCTCAAAATTGTCCACTGCTTGGCGCAGGCTGACGGGATCGCCGGCAGTGATGGACCTGCCCTTCAGATACGCATCCCAGGCCGCCGGGTTCTCGGTGGGGCGCTTGCCCAGGTCGGCCGACTCCTTGGCTCCGAGCTGCGCGCCGAGGGCGCCTGCCACGCGAGCAGCCACCTGACCCTGCACCCCGAAGACGTCGGTGAGGTTGGCATCAAACGTCTGCTGCCAGTCCGTGGATCCGGTGCGTCCATTTACCAGCTCTGCCACCAGCTGCAGGCGGCGTGAGGCGGAGTCCGTGCCATCGGCCCAGCGCACCCGGCCCATGAGCAGGTACTGCGCGCCCAGTTCGCCGGCAATCTGGGTAGGTGGCAGGCGTGAGCCGCGGTATTGGGACGAGCTGGCGTTGGCGATCACCGTAAGACCATTTACCTGTGAGAGCTTGCCCCGCACCTCGTCGGTGATCCCGTCCACGATGTAATTGTTGGCGCTGTCGCCCTGGTTCTGGAACGGGAGCACCGCCACGTGCGTCACGCCAGTCGGAGCCACCGTCTCCCTCGAAGGGCGGAGGAAGAAGAACGCGCCGATGGCAAGGATGGCCGCGACGGCGATGCCAATCGCAAGGCGAGCAGGACGAGCAGGGCGAGCAGGACGAGCAGGTATGGCGTGGGAGGAGGTTTCCACGCTGCCGAGTGACTCGGCCAGATCCGTCGCGCTCGCATACCGGTCGGCCGCACTGCGGGAGAGGGCCTTCCCCACCACGTCCTCCAGCCCCGCCGGCAGCCCCTCTCGGGTTGCCGCCAAGGGCCGCGGCCGCTCGGTGAGACTCCGCGCCACCACCGCCTGCGGGCTCCGGCCGGTAAAGGGCGGCTCCCCCGTCAGCATCTCGTAGATCACCGCGCCGAGGGCATAGATGTCGGTGCGGGCATCCACCGTCTTGTCGCCGGTGGACTGCTCGGGGCTCATGTACTGGGGCGTCCCGATGGCGAGGCCGGTCTTGGTAATGGCCTCCCCTTCCGCGTCCAATGCTCTGGCAATGCCGAAGTCAGCCACCAGGGCATGGCCCTCGTGCAGCAGGATGTTGGCCGGCTTGATGTCGCGGTGGATGATCCCGTGCCGGTGGGCATAGGCGAGGGCCTCGGCCACCTCGCGCCCGATCCGGAGGGCCACGGACACCGGCAGTTCCCCCTCCCGATTCAGCCGGGTGGCCAGGGACTCCCCCTCCACGAACGGCATGACGTAGTAGAGGATGCCCTCGGCCTCGCCCGAGTCATACATGGGCAGGATGTTGGGGTGGTTGAGCTGGGCCGCGATCTCCACTTCGCGCAGGAACCGGTCCGTCCCCAAGGTCGCCGCCAGCTCGGGCCGCATGACCTTCACCGCCACCTGGCGCTTGTGCTTCAAGTCCTCGGCCAGGTAGACCGTGGCCATCCCGCCCTCGCCGATCACCCGCTCGATGCGGTAGCGCTCGGCCAGGACCCGGGTGACCTTGGCCACCTCGAACTCGCCGGTGGGCATGGTCCTCGGTGGCACCCCCGGCTCGGTGGGCGTGGCCTGGCCACAGCGCATGCAGAACTGCGCCTCATCGGGCAGACTGGTATGGCACGACGGACAGGTTCGGGCCGTGGGTGGCATGGAACTCGGGTTGTGGGGTGAGCAGGGAATATAGTCGTAAGTCGTACGTCGTAAGTCGTACGACCTACGACTTACGACTCACAAGGGTCCCGCCACTATCCGTTCGAACCGCGGGTTCCCGCGGAGCGGCGTGAAGGTGGGATCAATGGTCAGCCATTTCCGGCTGACAAATGTCGGTAGCTTCAGCAAGGTCTCCAGTTCGTCCATCGCCTGGTCGGGTCGGTTCAGAACGAGCAGGATCCGCACCATCTGCAGGTGGTTATAGGAAAGAGTATTGCCCGCGGCCGCGCCAGACGCCGACAGCGCCCGTCGGGCCTCGGTGATCGCCTCATCACTGCGACCGAGGTAGGCCAGCACAAGGGCGTAGAGCATCCGGGGCGACGGGTCGTTGGGCACCGCGTCCATCTGGGCACGGGAGAGTGTCAGCGCCGAGTCGGCATAGGCTCGCGCCAGATCCTTCCGACCACGCAGCCAGTTGGCGGTGGCGAGCGATTGTCCCCACCAGGCGCGATCGCCATCGAACGCGGTCGGCGTCAGCCGGTACACCAGCGCCTGGGTCGAGGAATCCAGCACCCAGCTCATCTCGTTGAACCCGGCGAAGAAGACCGCGACGGCTGGCGGCGACAGGGCCGCCACCCCACGCTGGCTGGCCTCGCGTGCCCCGGCCAGATCTCCGCCGGATGCCCTGGCAATCGCCAGCGTCTCGTACGAGCTCAAGGTACCGGGTGCGAGGGCAAGTGCGGCCTCCGCCGCTTCGATGGCGTCCGCCGTTCGCCCCACCCGGGTGTAGGCGTCGGCCAGGTTGGAAAGCACAAGCGCGGCCCGTGGATCGAGTTCGCGGACCTTTTCCAGCCGGGGAATGGCGCGCGCGACATTTCCGAGCGAGAGATCGGCGGACGCGGCCCTGCGGAGCACCTCCGGATCGTTGGGCGAGAGCCGAAGCGCCGTGTCGTAGTATTTCCGAACCAGGGCACTATCCGGCACCGCGATCGCGTAGTATAAGCCGGCGGCCACGTAGCCGGCGGCGTTTTCCGGCGCCATGGTCATTGCGCGCCGGGCCGCCTCGAGCGCTCGCGCACGCGCCCCGGGATCATGCGATGCATTGGAGTACAGCAGCGCCTCGGCCATGGACAGCTCCGCCCACGCTTCAGTGAAGTTCGAGTCGAGCGCCACCGCCTGTTCGGCGTTGGCCACCTGCTGCCGCAACGAGGCAGGATCGTTCCCCGTGATCGCCGTCGCCCGGAGGAAGGCGTCCCACGCCGCCGCGTTCCTGGTGGGCCGCTTGGCGAGGTCCCGGGACTCCTTGGTGCCAAGCTCCGCACCCAGCGCGGTGGCGACCCGGGTGGCGATGGCCGCCTGCACCGCGAAGGCATCGGTCAGGTCGGCATCGAAGGTCTGCTGCCAGGTGGTGGCACCGGTGGATCCGTTCTCCAGCTCGGCCACGACCTGCACCCGGCCCGACGTCGCATTGGCGCCCGGCGCCCAGCGCACCCGGCCCACCAGGAGATACTGGACGCCGAGTTCCTTCGCGATCTCCTGCGGCACCTTGGTCGATCCGCGATACTGGGACGAGCTTCCCGAGGCGATCACGGCGAGCCCGTTCACCTGCGAGAGCTTGCCGCGAACCTCATCGGTGATGCCGTCCACCACATAGTTGTTGGCGCTGTCGCCCTGGTTCTGGAAGGGCAGGACGGCCACGCGCGTCTGCCCGCCGCTGCCCAGCGCGGGAGACCCGGACCGGCCGGCACTCAACGCACCTGCCATCACGGCCCAGGCGATCACGGCGCCGATCCCGCCCAGGCCGGCGTTCCGCCAGGTGAGGCGGGTCCGGAATCCCGAAAGCGTCCCGCCGCCGCGGCGCACCTTCTCGGCACTGGCCGTGAGCACCAGTATCACCCCGCCGAACGCGGCCAGCGCGATGGCCGCCCAGAGCACCCACGCTGGCAGGCCCCAGCGGCCAGCCATGAACGCCACCGTGGCCAGCGCCAGGAAGGCGACGACGCCGAGGAGGATCCAGAGACGGGCGGGCGCGGCGGACGGGGCGGGCAGGCGATGTGCGCCGGTCTCAACGGTGGCGAGTGACTCGGCGAGGGCGGTGGCCGTGGGATACCGGTCCGCGGCGCTCCGCGAGAGTGACTTGCCGATCACGTCCTCGAGTCCCGCCGGCAGGCCGTCGCGGGTCGCGGCCAGCGGCCGGGGCCGCTCGGTGAGGCTGCGGGCCACCACCGCCTGCGGCGTGCGGCCGGTGAAGGGCGGCTCGCCGGTGAGCATTTCGTAGATCACCGCACCGAGCGCGTAGATGTCGGTGCGGGCATCCACCGCCTTGTCGCCGGTGGACTGCTCGGGACTCATGTACTGCGGGGTGCCGATGGCGAGCCCGGTCCGGGTGATCGCCTCCCCCTCGGCGTCCAGCGCCCGGGCAATGCCGAAGTCGGCCACCAGCGCATGGCCCTCACTCAGCAGGATATTGGCGGGCTTGATGTCGCGGTGGATGATCCCGCGCTTGTGCGCGTAGGCCAGAGCTTCCGCCACCTCCCGACCCAGTCGCAGCGCCTCTGGTACCGGAAGCTCGCCATCGCGTTGGATCCGGCTCGCCAGGGACTCGCCATCCACGTACGGCATGACGTAGTATAGGATGCCCTCGGCGTCGCCCGAGTCGTACATCGGCAGGATGTTGGGATGGCTCAGCTGGGCGGCGATCTCCACTTCCCGAAGGAAGCGATCGGTGCCGAGCGTGGCGGCCAGCTCTGGCCGCATCACCTTCACGGCCACCCGTCGCCTGTGCTTGAGATCCTCGGCGAGATAGACCGTCGCCATCCCGCCCTCGCCGATCACCTTCTCCACCCGGTACCGGTCGGCCAGTACCCGCCGCACCTTGGACACCTCGAACTCACCGGTGGGCATCGTACGCGGCGGCACCCCCGGTTCGGTAGGAGTCGCCTTGCCGCAATGCATGCAGAACTGCGCCTCATCGGGCAGACTGGTATGGCACGACGGACACGTGCGGGCCGTGGGCATGGAACTCGGGCTGTGGGGTGAGCTGGTAATATAGTCGTAAGTCGTAAGTCGTAGGTCGTACGACCT
>CBINCZ010000152.1:0-6075 GCA_966249295.1 uncultured Gemmatimonadales bacterium | reverse complement strand
CAGGGCGGCTCGGCGGGGCCGATCGAGACGCCGGCGGACGTACGCCGCGATCAGCACGGCGACCGCCATCAGCAGCCAGAGTCCGCCCAGCGTGAACCAGCCGAGGACGCCGTAGCGCCGGCGAACATCCTTCTGCCATGCGACGGAAAACTGGCCCGCCGTGAGCCCGGTAGTCCGCCGCAGGGCGCTGTCGAACGGCTGCCCTTCGGCCAGCAATCCGATGATGGGTGTGAGCGACTGATCCGGATGGTGGCGGGCCACCGCCATCACCGCCGTCATTGCCAGCGCGTAACCAAGGGAGGCGTCGGCCTCGGTACTCCGAAGCGTGCCATTGAGCTGCTCGAGATCGGGAATCCGGCCCCGCAGCACGGCGAGGTTGACGCCGAGCGCGTCCATGCGCCCCCACTCGCCGGCAGCGTACGCCGCGTAGCCTTCATCGAACCAGCGTGGCACCGGCACCTGGATCACTCGCCGCAGAGCGAGGTGCGCCAGCTCGTGGCGCAGGATCTCCTGGGGATCACCAGCATCGGCGCGGAGCATGATCGTGTGGGACCACGGCAGCGCGATGCCGGCACCCCACGACGGCGCGCGGCCATCGGAGAGACGCTGCATTGCCGCCTCATCCGGCACAACGATCAGGCGGATGGGACCGGGATCACGCGGGCCGAGGCCGGGCCAGGTGCGCGACTGGTCCGCCACCTCCGCCAGCTGCAGCGCGAGCGACATCTGCGCGGGCCAGGCCACGACAGTCACCTGCCCTACCTGCGCTGACTGGGGCGGATCCTGCGCCTGTGGTGCGAGGAGCGCGAGTGCGCTCAGGAACGCGACGAACGCGGGATGATCCCTCCGGCAGCGGCCGTGTCCAGCATCTCCTTGCACCGCTTGCCCCACGGATTGAACCGGTTGGTGCGGTGCCCTTCGGCCCACGATTCTGCCGCGCCTTCGCGATCACCGGCAAACCACTGGGCCCGTCCCAGCTCGAACCACGCCTCGATCAGGTTGGGCCCCAGCTGCAGCGTCTTGCGAAAGAAAGCCTGGGCATCGTCGAACATCTCACGCTCGAGATAGACGAGGCCGAGGTAGTAATGGGCGTAGAGCGTGGCCTTGCGGTCGTTGTCGAGCCGGATGGCCTTGGACAGGTGTTCGATGGCCTCGCCAAAAATCCGCTTCTTGAGGCAGATATAGCCGACATTGATGCGCGCGAGCGCATTGGCCGGCTCCTGCATCAGGACCCTGGAAAAGGTCGCCAGTGCCTCGTCGTACTGCTCGTTCAGCATCTGCGCCCAGCCCAGCAGTGACTGCGCCTGGGTATCGCCGGGTGAAAGCTCCAGCGCGCGAGTCAGGGCCTGCACCGCGCCGGCATGATCGCCGAGCGAGATGAGGCTCCAGCCTTTCTCGATGAAAGTGGACGCACCGATGTGGTCGGCGTGCACCACGGGCCGGGCCCCGGTGAACTGGGGCGGCTGCGCTCCGTCGCCGCTGCCGCTGGCGGCCACCTGCTTGTAGCGTTCCACCAGTCCACGAAGGTCGTCCTTGAGGCGGGTGAGCTCGCCGAGCGAGGCATCGACTTCCTTGTAGAGCGCAATGATGTCGCGCTTGAGCCCATCCCGAGTGTCGGAGCCCGCCGCCTCACCCAGGCGGGATTCGATGGCGCGGTACCGCTCCAGATAGTCCTGCACTGACACACGTCCTTCGGTCACGTTCCGGCCCGCGACAGGGTCAGCCGGTCGGTCCCGCTGAACAACCGGCGGGCATTGAGCAGCACGATGGTCCGATCGTCGACATGGGCGACGCCGGTGATGTACTCCGCCGCCAAGCCGCGGACCAGCGTCGGCGGCGCGCTGATGACGGAAGCGTCTACTCGCAGGACTTCACGCACTTCGTCCACCACGACGCCGACCCGCTCGGCGTCGATCGAGATGACGATGACGCGGGTTTCCTCGCCGACTTCAGCCGGCACATCCAGTCGCTTGCGAAGATCCACCACGGGAATGACGCCATGCTCGAACGGAAGAACCCCTTCAAGAAACGCCGGCGCCTTGGGCACGCTGGAGGGACGGGCGTAGCGGAGGATCCGCTCAACCTGCAGGATATCGAAGGCGAATTCCTGTGTACCGATGCGGAACGTGACCAGCTGGACGTCGTCACCCGTGTTCATAGTCGTCCCGTTTCGTTGAGCCGCGCTCCCAGCGCGGCAAGGTCGAGCAGGGGCAGCAGTTCCTCCCCGCGGCGAACCAGGGCCGCGGCCCATGGCAGGGCCCGCTCGCGTGGCAGGGGGAGCAATTCACCACTCTGGACCACCTCGGCGTCATCCACTTCCAGGCAGAACCGCCGGCCCGCCACAGTAATGACGACCGCCGTGCCGGCGTGCTGTTCGGGGCACTCCTGACCAGCCATGAGCGCGCCGAGGTGCACCACGGGGAGCACGGCGCCACGGAGCGTCGCAACGCCTCGCATGGCTGGCTCCTGGCTGGGCACGGGTACTACCTCTCCTGGACTGGTGACGGCCTCCAGGTACTCTACCGGCAAGCCCACGGCGCGGCCGGCAGCGTGCACCACCAGGAAGCGGGCCGTCATGCCGCCATCCTCGCCAATGCGGCGTCAACGGCAGCCGCGATTCGATCGACCGGGAGCACCTGATCGGCGCCGCCGGCCAGCCGGGCCGCATTCGGCATGCCGTAGATGACGGCGCTCGCCCGATCCTGTGCAATTCCGAGTCCGCCGCCCTCATGGATGGCGCGCAGCCCCGCAGCGCCATCGCGGCCGATGCCGGTGAGCACGATGCCGATCGCGTCGCGGCCGAACAGCGTGGCCAGTGAGCGAAAAAGCGGGTCGGCGGCCGGTCGCACGCCCCACACCGGGGGCGACTGCTCCAGCGCGATAGTGGCGCCGCCCTCACCCTGCCGTACGAGCATATGGTAATCGCCCGGCGCCACGTAAGCTGTGTTCTCCAGCACCGGCGTTCCCTGCTCCGCCTCCACCACCGCGTAGCGGCTTTGCACTGCGAGTCGCTCGGCGAGGCTGCGAGTGAACTTCGGCGGCATGTGCTGGACGATCAGCACTGCCGCCTGTCGCCCCGTGGCCAGCCGCGGGACAATTTCCGCGAGGGCCCGAGGCCCGCCGGTCGATGCGGCAATGCCCACGGCAAATCGCGCGCGTCCCGGGAGCGCCACGAACGCCGAAGTCGGCGGTGCCGCGCGCCGTGGCCGGGCCAGAATGGGATGGGGGTGGATGTCAGCTTCGCGTGCCGCGCGCAGCGCGGCCACGACCCGTCGCCCGAAACGCGAGATCGCCTCGGCCGAACGATCCTCATCCTTGGCCACCAGGTCCACCGCGCCGAGTTCGAGCGCGCGGATGGCTGCCGCGGTGCCGGAGCCGGCGTACGCGCTCACCACCACGACCGGCCGGGGCGACTCCGACATGATGTAGCCGATCGCGGAGAGCCCGTCGAGCTGGGGCATTTCAAGATCCATCAGCACGAACTCCGGCTGGAGCCCGTGCACTTTCTCCAGCGCGTCGACGCCGTTGCGGGCGGTGGCGCAGACCTGGAAATCACCCGAGCCGTTCACGACGTCCGTGAGCAACCGGCGGAAGAAGGGGCTGTCATCAGCCACCAGCACCGTGGCCCGACTAGAGCTCGGCGGTTCCATGCAGCACCGAGGAGATTTCGACACGGCCATCCGAAGTGCGGAGTCGCACCGTGCGGCCGTAGTCCCCACCCACTGCCTCACCGGTGATGGCGACACCATGCTGTGCAAGCACCTGCCGTGATGCCACCACGTTGCGCTCACCCATCTGGATGGTGCCCGGCGCGTTCAGCGACGCGAACATGCTGGCGCCGCCTACCAGCCGGGCCGTGACACGGTTGGACCGCGCCCCCAGCGCCCGCATCTGGCTCAGCATTTCGGGCACCGCCGTCTGCGGCACCTTGCCCGGCCGGTTGTCCGAGGGACGGCTGAGCGCAGGCGAGGGCAGCATGATGTGCGCCAGGCCCCCGACCTTGGCATCAGCGTCGTGCAGGATGATTGCCACGCAGCTCCCCAGTCCAATGGTCACGAGCTCTTCGTCGAGCCGGCCCACCTTGAGTTCCGCGACGCGCACGATGACGTCGGTCATGTGCGCCGCCGGTAGATGCGTTCACGCACGTCCACCAGCTCCACACGATCCCTGGCGGGGCCCAGCAGTGTCTCGACCTTGCCGAGCACCAGCAGGCCGTCGTCGGAAAGATGGTCGGTGAACAAGCTGAAGAGACGCTCCTGCAAAGGCCGGTCGAAGTAGATGACCACGTTCCGGCAGACGATGAGCTGGTAGCGGGTGGCGGGAGCCTCGCCGCCACTCAGGTCGAGTTCCGAGATGACGACACGCTCGCGGATCGCCGGCACCACGACGCGCCCAGCATCCTCGATCGCCGTGTACCGCTCGCGGAGGGGAAGCGGAAGATCCTGGAATGCCTCCTCCCGGTAGCGTCCAGCCCGGGCACGGTCCAGGGAGGCACGATCCACGTCCGTGGCATGCACGGTGGCACGCGAGAGCCAGTCCGGGCGCCCGGCACGCCGGCACTGCTCGGCAATGAGCATCGCGATGGTATAGGGCTCATCACCGGACGCGCAGCCGGCGCTCCATGCGAGCAGGCGGCCTTCGTTCGCCGTCCAGAGCGTGGGCAGGAACCGCGTGGCCAGCGAATCCCATGCTTCGGGATTCCGGTAGAACCGGGTGACGTTGATGGTGAGCGCATCGCGCAGGCGTTCCAGCTCGCCGGGCGTTCGTTCCACCAGGTCCCGGTATTCGTCGTAGCTGTGCGCGCCGCAGGCGCGCATCCGCACCGCCACACGGCGACGGATGCACTTGTCCTTGTAGGCATCGAGCGACAGGCCCACCGCACCCGAGACACTGCCGAGCAACCGGGCGAACGCAGCGTCGTCGGAGCTCATGTGGCGGCGTCCAGCATGTCGAGATTGGCCCGGGCCAGCTGGTGCGCCGGGTTCAGCTCGGCGGCTCGTTGCCAGCACTCGCGCGCCCTGGCCGTGTCCCGCCGCTTGAACGCGATATTGCCGAGCTTGAAGTACAGGTCATCACCGAGTTCGGCGTCGAGCTTGGCCGCACGCTCGAACATGCTGGCGGCTTCGTCGTACCGCCCGCTTCGATAGCAGAGGTCACCCAGGTTCTTGGAGACCTGCGGCACGCCGGGCTGGTCGGCCAGGGCGGCACGCAGCAGCTGCTCGGCGCCGGCGGCGTCGCCATCGTGCTCCAGCAGGACGGCGAGGTTGTTGCGCAACGTGGCGTCGGACGGATGCGCCTTGACTCCTTCCCCGGCGATGTTGCGCGCGATATCGGGCCGATCGGCGGCCGCCGCGGCAAGGGCGCTGGCCCAGTACCAGATGGCCGGAGGCTCGCCGTCTCCCAGCAGTTCGCGCGCACGGGCGAGGCGCGTGCTGGCCGCGCTTTCGTCTCCGCGCTTCAGCGCTATCAGGCCCCAGCCGAGCTGGATTCGCGCATCTTCGCGCGCGCGACTCGCGGCATCGGCCAGGGCACGTTCCGCCTCATCGAGCTGGTCCAGCTGCTCGAGCACCACGCCCAGGTTGTGCAGCACGACCGGCCGGGGGCCGCCCTTCTCCAGGCAGGTGCGGAAGGCATCGGCGGCTTCAGCCCAGCGTCCCTGGCGCGACGCAATGAGCCCGAGGTGAAAGGGTGCCGCCGCTTCGCTGGGCCGCAGGTCCGCCACCCGCCGGAATTCCCGTTCGGCCTCATCGAGCATGCCGGTGCGGAAGAAGGCGATGCCGAGATTACGGTGCTCCTCGACCCGCGAGTCGCTGGCGCGCGGTACGGCTGATGCCTTGGACGAGCCGGTGCGATGAGCGAAGCCCGCGGAGAGCAGGCCGAAGATGGCCTGGCCCACCTGGAACTCGACCATGCCCGACTCTTCCATCACCTGCTGGACATCGCGGGTGCCATCGAGCAGGGGCAGGATCCGTTCCTGCACCGGGCTCAGCGTCACGTCGCTACCGGCGATGCGTGACGGATCGGCGGTGAAGATGAGGTCGAATGACGGGATCTTCTTGGCGATGAGGCTCCACT
>CBINCZ010000151.1:0-6080 GCA_966249295.1 uncultured Gemmatimonadales bacterium | reverse complement strand
TCGTGATGACCGGCGTGTCGCGGACTTCGGAAATTCTCGCCTGCTCCAGCGCCTGGGCGAGCGTCATGTACAACTGCTGGCGGAGGCTGATGACCCGTTCGAGCCGCTGCAGCTCGAAGCGCAGGCGCGGGGACGACCCGTAGCTCCGGTTCCGCTCCAGAAAGTCCCTGAGCGAGTCCTCGCTGACCTGCAGCTGCCGGCGCGCCAGCTCGGCACGGTCCTGCACGAAGCGTCGTTCGGTCGAGGCACCCGTCTGGAGCTGGCGCACATTGAATTCATTGACCAGGTCGAGCAGCCGGCGGCTGATGGCCTCTGCCAGCCCTGCACTTCGGGCCCGCACGCTGAAACTGACGATTCCGGTGGCGGGGTCAGCCGAGACCGTGATGTCGTCGCGCGCGCGCGCAAGGGCGTCGTGCATCGAGCGGCGCGAGGTGTCGGAATCAAATCCGTACAGCTCCAGCAAGGTGGTGGACGCGCTGTCCACGCCCGCCTCGGCAACCGGATATCGCAACGGGCTCCGCAGCAGGTCGGTGAGGAGCTCCCGCGATTTCACCACGGCAACGTAAAAGTCGAGCGATGGGCTGCCACCCGCCGCCGCGCCGACGTTCACACCGAAGCTCTGCGCCACCTGCGCCAATCCCTGGAGGCCGGAACTCTGGCTGGCCGGCGTAAACGATCCGCGCGCCACGTACGCAGCCAGCAGCAGGCTCACCAGGATGGCAACGACGGCGAGCCCCAGCGCCCACCGCACGATCAGCCAGCGCTGCCGAAGTACGATCGTGAGCAGGCCGGTCAGCGTGAGCGTATCGCCGTTGGCTGGTGTTCCTGGCGCCGGCCTGATCCCCGGCGTGCCGGTGTCATGCATGGAGTACCCCGCTCTGACGTAGCGATGCCCGTTCGGACCAGGCCAGCGCCAGGATTGGCGCCAACGTGCCGCCCGGGATGGTCCCGGCCAGCGCATGCCCGGCAATGGCACTGTGTGCCAGGAACCAGGCGAGTGCCAGCATGGCAGTCTGCATCGTTTCCCGGCCGTGCCGGAGGCGCAACCAGCGGGTCAGCCGGAAGCCCTCGAAATAGAATCCATAAATGACGAGTGCGAAGAGCAAGCCATAGGCCCCGAACATGTCCATCCAGTCCACTTCCGCAAGCCGGCCCGTCACGCTGGTGTCGATGTGGCGGCCGACACCTCGCCGGTACGCAAGCGCGCCCTCGCCGACAAGGTTGTGCTCCCAGGGCCGTCGCTTGACGTAGTCATAGGCAGCAACAACCAGGATGCCGCGAACGAACGGATTGTCCGCGAGCGTCTGCAGCTTCTCCTGCTGGAACGGCTGCGCCTGCAGTGCGCGGTACTTCACGACCGCCGTCCCTCCCAGCACCGCCAGCACCGCCAGGGCAGCCAGGAGCCCGGGAAATAGTCGTCGCCGCCCCCGGATCAGCCGGTGACGGTAGATGAAGAGGCAGCCCGCCGGCATGATGAATGTAGCCGCCAGCGCCGCCCGCGTTCCCAGGCTGAGCATCCCGACGATCGCCGCCACCGCCAGCAGGGCATAACGGACCCGCCCCGTCCGGAACAGCATGTCCGCACATCCGAGCAGGCCAAGCCCCATCGCCAGCCCGATGTCATTCTGCGCGATGAAGAGTCCCTTGCTGCCGACGCCGTGGAGTTCGTAGGTGACGTGTCCCAGCCCCGTGAGCGACAAGACGATGATGCTGCCGCCGCTCACACCAGCCACCCATGCCACCGCATCCAGCACATCCTCCGGCGTCAGCTGATAACGCCGGATCACCACGGCGAGGAGGAGAATCAGCAGCGGCGCATAGAGGACCTTCAGCAGCTGCGCGACATCGAAGCGAAGGTCCCCTACACTACCGGAACCGGCAAACCCCACGGCCAGCGCGACCGCCCCGAGCAAGCCGATCGCCAGGATCCAGAGCTGCAACCGGCGCAATGCCGGATTGATCACGCCCACCAGCAGTGCGAATCCCCAGAGGGTGATGCCTCCCCGGACCACCTCGGCGGGCGATGGCAGGCCGGCGACCGACTGCGCGCCCCCGGTGATGCCGTTCACCATGTCGATGAACAGCAGCCCCGGTATGAGTGCCAGCAGCAGCAGCCGCCCAGTTCGGAAGCCCGCGGCCGGCACCACGCTCGCGCTCGCGCTCATCGGGCCCCTGCGAGTGGGCGGCCAAACATGCCGGCCAGCGCCCGCAGTTCATCGGCCCGCCAGAGCCATGCGCCCAGCAGGTAGGCGATGCCCCCTGCGCTCGAGGCGGCGACGACGAGCAGTACGACGTTGGCGCCTTGCAGCAGGTGGCCGATCATGGCCGCGACCAGCCCTGCCCCCACGGCGAGAAACGTGATGCGGCCCAGCGGCAGCAGTGCGCCCGCGAGCGTCCGGCCCTGGCGCGCATCGGCCAGAACGATCATGAATATGGCCGAGGCGGCCACGCCCAGGCCGTCCGCCAGCGCCAGCCCGCGCAGCACGAAGGGGCCGAACAGCGCCAGGGCCAGCGGCGCCACAACCAGCACCCGAGTCACCGCCGCGGCCGTGATGGTCCAGGTTGACTGCCGGGCGATGAAGTATCGCATGTAGATCCGGGAGACGACATCGGTGGGCGCTGCCACGATCAGTACACCCATGACCCCGGCAGTGGCCTTCACCAGCTCGGCATTGAACTGTCCGCGGCCAAGCAGCAGCGTGACCGTGGGCACGCGCAAGGCGAAGAGAATGGTCAGCACGGGCATGACCAGGAACAGGACCAGCAGCACGGTGCGGCGGAGCCGGAGCCGGACTTCGTCCGCCCGGTCCTGCTGGATAGAGTGCGACCAGCTCGCCAGCACGACCAGCAGGACGCCGGTCGTGAGGATCTCCATCAGCGCCGACGTGATGCGCGCGGCATAATCCAGGATCGTGACGCTGCCCGGCTCAAGGTGGGCGGCCACGAGGCGAGTCACCAGCACCGTGAGGTACAGGCCGGCGGACCCCAATACGAGCGGAACCGCGACACGAAGCGCCTTTCGCAACTCGATCGTCAGTCGGAGGCTCCACCGGAGGCGAACGTCGAGCTTGCGCCAGAACGCGGCCAGCATCGCAACCTGATAGACCATGGCAGCAACAAAGCCGAGCGGCAGGACCAGGATGCCCAGCGGCCGGTGCAGCAGCAGGATGAGCACAAAGGCCACCAGGTGTCGGGAGCCTGCTGCGAGAGCCGGCAGGGTGAAATGCCCCGCCACGTTGTACGCCGCGCTCAGCACGGCCGAAATGGTCTGGCCCACGATCAGCGGCAGCAGGTAGAGCGTCAGCAGGGCGGCAAGATGCCGCGCGTCCGGGCCCAGCCCACCAGCCGCGACGGGCAGCACCACCGGGGTGCCCAGCGCCAGCAGCAGGCATGCCGCCGTCGACACCAGCAATCCCTGCACGAGCGCCGCGCCGATGAGCGAGCCCAGGAGTGCCGGGTTGCGTGCGCGACACTCCGCCAGGATCGGAACCAGGGCGCTGCGGATGGCACTCCCGACCGGACCGATGAACAGCATCGGCACAGTGTACGCCAGGAAGAACGCATCGGTGCGTTCATTGGCGCCGAAAATGCCCGTAATTGCGGCAAAGAGGACAAAACCGGCGAGCTGCGCCCCCGCGTTCAGCGCAGTCACGACGATGGAGTCAGCGGCGATCCGCTTTACCACACCGGGCTCCCCGGCTGGTGCATGGCGTCAGCGGCGCTGGCCGACATCGCGGGTGACCTGAATCGCCCGCTCAGCGGTGCCGGCCTTCCAAGACCCGCTGGTACACTTCGATCAGTTGCCGTGCGATCGCATCGGCACGAAGCCGCTGCGGCAGCAGCGACTCCAGCGCGCGCGGCCGGTCCGCCACCTGAACAGTCGCCTGCGCCAGCTGGTCCGGGTCGCGGGCCACGACCAGCCCCCGGTCGGGCGAATCCAGAACTTCCTGAACATCTCCCACGGGAACGGAAACGACCGGAGTCCCGCATGCCAGCGCCTCCTTGACGCAGGTAGGTGACCCCTCATAGTCCGACGTCATCAGCAGGACGTCAGCGGCAGCGTAATACCAGGGCATCTCGTCGGCCTTGACCTTGGAGACAGCCAGCAGGCGGACCGGGCGCCCCATCGCCGCAATCTGTGCGATGGCGGCTTCAGCAAGATCGCGCCGCTTCCGGCGGGTTCGGACAGCATCCACAAAGAGCACTACCAGCTCTTCGCCGGGCAGCCCCAGGCGTTGCCGCGCGCCGTCGCGTGGCAGCGGCCGGAAATGTGTTTCCTCGATCCCGTTGGTCAGCACCTGCACGCGATCCGCCATCCGGCCGCGGAATTCGCGCTTCATGGATTCGTTCTGGACCAGCACGCGGTCCGCGAACCTCGCAAGCACCCGGGTGGCCTCGGCGCCGATGCGCTGCCGCCATGGCAGGCTGCGCTCGCGACGCAGGTCGGAGCCGTGCAGCGTCAGCACGGATGGCCGACCGTGGCCCAGCCCCGCGAGGCCCGAGTAACCATAGTGGACGTGGACCAGGTCTGCGCCGGTCTCCTTCACCGCCCGGCCCACCCGCGAACGTGCCCATAGATAATCCGCTCGGCCTCGCGAGCCCGCAATCTCTTCCACCGAAACGCGGAGTCCCTCGCGCTCCAGCGACCTCACCTGCCGTTCGACAAACACGCCGCTGGCAGGGGCTGCCTCGCTGGGGTACATGTTGGTGACAACGAGGATGTGCATGCGTCAGTGATCCTGAAGGAAAGAAGCGACCACGGCCGCAATCCGTGCCGCCGCGTCCCCCTGGCCGTACGCACCTCGGTCCCAGGGCGACGGCGGATGGGCCAGCAACCCGGCGACCGACCGGGCCAGTGAGTCGGCCGCGGTCGCTGGGGGGAGCAGCTGGTTGGCGCCGCAGGCCACCGTTTCCCTCCACTCTGTTTCCCCGCGCACCGTGAGGCACGGCACGCCGAGCCAGTAGGCCTCGCGCTGCACACCGCCGGAATCCGTCACCACGGCGGCGGCGTTCCGGATCAGGCTGACGCTTTCCAGGTAGCCGATGGGCGGCAGGACGGCCAGCGTCCCACGCGATCCCGCTTCGAGCCCTGCCTGGTCCAGGGCCGCCCGGGTTCGAGGGTGCATGGGGAGGTACGCCGGGCATGGCACCTGGGCGAGCTGGTCCAGGATTCGGGCGAGCAATGCTGGGTCGTCGGTCAGCTCCGCCCGGTGGAGCGTGGCGACGATGTACGGTGACTCGGGCCGAGTGCCCGCCACGTGCACAGCGGCGGGTCCCGCCGCCGGCAGTGAGCGCAGGACGTCATAGGCCACGTCTCCGGTCTCGACGATCTCGGCGTCATGCCGTTCGCGTCGCACGGCCGCCGTTGCCGCCGCCGAGGGCGTGCACAGCACATGGGCAATGGCATCGACCGCACGACGGTTCAGTTCCTCCGCCATGAACGGGTCATCGGCACGCAAGCCGGCTTCCACGTGGACCACAGGCAACCGCAGCTTGGCGGCCGCCAGGGCGCAGCCCAGTGTGGAATTGGTGTCACCAATCACAATGACACACCGGACCGGCCTCGAGGCTAGCTGCTGCTCGGCCGCTGTCAGGATGGCGGCGGTCTGGACGGCATGCGACCCTGATCGCACTTCGAGGCACACATCGGCGGGTTCGACACCAAGCTGCGCATAGAGGAGCGCGTTCAGCTCGTAGTCGTAGTGCTGGCCGGTATCGATGGTGAACAGCGGCGCGGTGGCGGCCAGGGCACGCCGCAGGACGCTGGCCTTGATGATCTGGGGCCGGGTTCCATAGCACAGCGCGATCGCACCATGCCCGGCGCGACCGGACGCTCCGGCATCATGTGGCATGCGGCTCACGCCTCTGGCCGGCCTGCGGAATGCACTGTCCCGGACGGCTGCTCACGCACCGGCACGGCCCGTGAGCCGCGCCACCAGCTGGAGGTAGCGCTGGCGCTGCCCATCCCATGCAAAGGTGTGGACGACCTCGCTGGCCGCGCTGGCGAGTCGGCGGCGCAGTTCTCCGTCGTCGTGAAGCGCCACCATCTGGCTCGCCAGTCCCTCGACGTCGCCGATCGC
>CBINCZ010000150.1:0-6085 GCA_966249295.1 uncultured Gemmatimonadales bacterium | reverse complement strand
TGATGTCGCCCACCGCCACGTTCTCGCCCAGCATGAAGTCGTAGCGCACGAAATCCTGGAAGATCACGCCGGCGTTCCGCCGGAGGCTCTCGACGTCGTATTCCCTGAGGTCCACGCCATCGAGCAGGATGCGGCCTTCGGTCGGGTCATAGAGCCGGACCAGCAGCTTCGCGAGCGTGGTCTTGCCGGCGCCGTTCTCGCCTACCAGCGCGAGGCGTTCGCCCGGGGCCAGCGTGAACGACAGCCCCTGCACCGCCCATCGCTCCTGACCGGCATACCGGAAGCCCACATTCTCGAAAACGAACCCGGTCCGGATTGGCGTGGGCACCGGCTTTGGCCGCGCCGGCAGCTTCATTCTCGGGATGATCTCGAAGAAACCGAAGAGGTCATCCAGGTACAGGCTCTGCTCGTACACCTGCGCCAGGGCGAGCAGCACCCGCTGCAGCAGGTCCCGGCTCTGGCGGAAACTCGCGGCGAGGAAGGTGAGGGTGCCGATGGTGATGATGCCGGCGGGCGAGCGATACTGGATGACCGCGAGATAGATGATGATGGCGTAGGCGGCATAGTAGCCGAGGGTGCCGAGCGCGTTGAGCGCCACCGACACCGAGCTGCGCTTGATCGAGAGCCGCCGGTTCGCTTCGTAGAACTCCCGTGACAGCTTGTCGTAGCGCCCCACGAAGAACTCGGAGAGGCCGAACAGCTTGAGTTCCTTGGCGGAGATGTCGCTCGCGCCGATGTAGCGGAGATAGTCCAGCTGCCTCCGCTGCGGCGTCCACGAGAACACCAGCGAGTAGCCGAGCGAGGCATAGTGTGTCTCGCCCAGGAAGGAGGGGAGCACGGCGACGAGCAGCAGGAGCAGCAGCCAGGGGACGTAGATCGCCACCGCGGCGGTGATCGAGGCGAGCGTCACGAGATCCTGCACGGTGCCGAGGAGCAGTGTCACCAGCGCGAGCCGCCCGACCGTCTGGCGCCGGGCCCGTTCCAGCCGGTCGTAGATGTCGGCGTCTTCCAGCTGTTCCAGGTCCAGCTGCGCCGCGTGGCGCATGAGCCGGACGCTTGTTTCGTTGGCAAACAGGTCGCCCAGGAGACTCTCGAGCAGGGAGCTGGTGCGGCTCGCGATAGTCGCAAGGAGTGCGAGGCCGAATTCGCCGGCGAGGAGCAGCGCCAGATAGTGCCAGTCGGCGGGAGTGCCGGCGGCACGGCCTTCGACCGCCGCCACCACGCCGTCCACGATCAGCTTGCCGATCCACAGCATCCCGATCGGGATGGCGCCACCCATCAGGCGGAGAAGAATCACGCCGACGGCGTAGCGTGGCGCCGTCTGCCATACCAGCTTGAGGAGTCGGGGCACGTGGCGCATGGCTTGGAAGCGGCCGCGCCAGGTCTCCGGCCGGTTGCCGGGCTGCATCCGGCCGGCTCGTCCCAGCGGAATTGTCATGAGGGAATCCTAATGGCGGCTCGGCGGCTCGGCGGCTCGAAAGGGAAGAGCGAGCGAGTCGCCGCGCCGGAGGGCGCGTCAGTAAGCGGCAGCCCCGAGTTATGACCTCCCCTGCCTGGGCGAACTGCAGCGCCCGGAGGCGCGGTGATCGCGAGCGATATTTCCATCCCACTCATCCGCGCGCCGAGCCGACGAGGCAGCGAGCCCGGCATTTCACTAACTTGCACAAATGACCCAGCCCCAGACCGCTCTTGTCACCGGCGCGACCGAGGGAATCGGCCGGGCCATTGCCGTGGCCCTCGCGAGCGCCGGCTACCGCGTGGGTGTCTGCGCCCGCTCCGAAAAGAATGTGGCCGCGCTTGTGGCCGAGCTGCGCGCTTCCGGCGCCGAGGCGTCCGGCCGCCCAGCAGACGTATCCAGTCCCGATGATGTCCAGGCACTGGTCCGCCAGGTGGAAGATGACCTTGGGCCCGTCGATGTCCTCGTGAATAACGCCGGCATCATGCGCTTTCGTCCCATCGCCGAGCTCACGCTCGAGGACTGGGACGCCACCATGGCCGTCAACGTGCGCGGCCTTTTCATCATGACTCAGGCCGTGCTTCCTGGCATGCGCCAGCGGCGCCATGGTGCCATTGTCAATATCGCCAGCCTGGCCGGAAAGAACGGCTTCGTGGGCGGCGCCGCCTACACCGCATCCAAGCACGCGGTGCTCGGCTTTGCCAAGTCACTGATGCTGGAAGTGCGCAAGGACGACATCCGGGTCATCACCATCTGTCCCGGCAGCGTGGATACCCGGCTCCTGCAGGCGGAGCCGGCAATGTACGGCAAGGACCGCAAGATCATGGCGCCCCAGGATGTGGCCGAGGTCGTGCTCGCGTCCCTCGCACTGCCGGCGCGCGCACTGGTGAGCGAGCTCGACCTGCGCCCGACGAATCCGTGAGCGGAACGTCACCAGCCATTTCCATCACCCACTGCCTCTGCCGTCGCACCAGCTTCGCCGAGTTGCTGCCGCGGGCGCGGGCGGGTGGCTGGACGCTGGAAGCGCTGGTGACGGCGACCGGCTGCGGTGGCCAGTGTGGACTCTGCCGACCCTATCTTCGGCGAATGCTCGACACCGGCCAGACTGTTTTCCATGAGATCCTGACCGACTGCCCATGAGCGAACACACGCTCGTCGACTGGCTCCGCACCCTCCGCCCGCTGCTGACGCTCACGGTGGCGCTCTGGCTGGCGGCGCTGCTGGCGGCCTTCAACGCGCGCGATGGATTCACGCTGCTGTTCGTCATCGCCGCGGTGGCGGTGACCATCACCGCGCTCCGCCGGGGACAGCGCCTCGCCGAGCGGCAGCATCATGCCCTCCGCGCGGCGCTCGCGTCATCGGACGCGCGGAATCGCGAGCTCGAGCGGCTGCGCCAGATCGGCGAGACGCTGCTCTCCAACCGCAGTCTCAGCGACCTGCAGCAGGAAGTGGCCTTCGCGGCGGCGGACCTGCTCGAAGCCGAGAGCGGTGCGGTCACAATCATGGTGGAAGAGGGACGGTTTCTCAGGATGGTGGCGGCGGGTGGCCAGCTGGCGCAGGCGCGGGGGATGCTGCTGCCGGTGGACGGATCGCTCCTCGGGTGGGTCGTCACCCATGACCAGCCGCTGCTGGCCAACGACGTTGACCACGACCCACGCACCTACAGGACGCCGGTGTCGGCGGACCTCCGTACCGCGGCCATCGCCCCGCTGCGGGCCTCCGGCGTGGTGCTCGGAACCGTCGCGGCCTACAACCGGCGGGATGGCAAGGCGTTCACCGAGCATGACCTCCAGCTCCTGCAGGTGCTGGGTGACCAGGTCATGGTCGCGCTCGACCGCACGGCCGGCCTCGAGGCGAGCCGGCAGAATGAGGCGGCACTGGTGATCAAGAACCGCGAGCTGGTGCGGGCTACCCGGCTCAAGAGCGAATTCCTCGCCAACATGAGCCACGAGCTCCGCACGCCGCTCAATGCCATCATTGGCTTCACCGACCTGCTGCGTTCCGGCCAGGTGGGCGAAGTCAACGAGGTGCAGGCCGACTTCCTCGAGTCGGTCCTGCGTAACGGGCGCCACCTGCTGGGACTCATCAACAGCGTGCTCGATCTCTCCAAGATCGAGGCGGGCCGGATGACGCTCGACATCGGCCCCATGGACGTCCGCCAGGCCATCCAGGCTGCCGTCGCCGACACCGCGAGCCTGCGATCGGCCAAGCGCCAGAGCTGCACGGTGGAGCTCGATTCCGAGTGGGACTACGGCATCCAGGCCGACAGCGTGCGGGTGCGGCAGGTCCTGTTCAACCTGCTTTCCAATGCTTCCAAGTTCACTCCCGACGGCGGCGACATCACGGTACAGGCGGTGCGAACCCGGGCGCCGGTGCCGGTGCCGGCCGACCGCTCGGGCGACGAACAGCGCTACATGTCACGCGAAGTGGTGTGGGTGTCGGTGCTCGACAACGGCATCGGCATCCGGCCGGAAGACCGGGACAAGCTGTTCCAGGAGTTCAGCCAGGTGGATAGCGCACTCAACCGGCAGCAGCAGGGCACCGGGCTGGGCCTGGCTCTCTGCCGCAGCTTTGTCGAGATGCACGGCGGTACGATCGGCGTGGATTCGATCCCGGGCCGCGGCAGCACCTTCTGGTTCCTGCTGCCGGTGGAAGGGCCGGTAAGGAGGCCTGGAGGAGAGGCGTAGGGCTTAAGGCTTAGGGCATAAGGCTTAAGGAGTAAGGCGTAAGGCGTAAGGCTTACGGGTCGCGAGTCACGGGTCACGAGTCTCGCGTCCTCCCACACCTCAAGCCTTACGCCTTACGCCTTAAGCCCTATGCCTTCTAAAGATCCCCGCCGCCACCACCACCGCCTCCCGGAGGCGGCGGAGCGACGTAGCGGATCTTGAGTGCGTATGGCCCGAAATCCGGGTGTCCTTGCGAGGTGTGAAAGAGACTGAAGAAGAAAGTCACTTCCTGACCGTCTTCCAGACCCGACAGAATCCCCTGCAGCGGCTTCGCAGCATTCGGCTCAAACGCGAGCGGGGTGACGAGCACCTGCGACGTCCCGCTGGTGGAAACGCGAAGGGCGAAATCCGTAGCGGGCAGGCTCGACTCGGTTGCACCACTCGGCTTGAAGAAGGCACTCCGCACGCAGAACAGGCCGGTGCTCACCGTGGCCGTGGCGCCGCCGAACCCGTTGGCCGCGTCAGTGGCCGTATACTGGGTGCCAGCGCCGGTACACGTCGGGCTCAGCGTGAGCGTCATCTTGACGACATCAGGCTCGAAGACGCTGCCCTCGGTGCTGGTGCTGCAGCTCGCCAGCAGCGCCACGCCGAAGAGTGCAGGGATGAGTCGCAGGTTGTGAGTCATAGATCGTGGGTCGGGGTGATGGGTCGGGGGTCAACTGCTCAACGCCAATTACTGTCCGTATGTCCGTCTTAATGTAACTCTCCCCAAGGTGACGCGCCCGACCAGACCCGTTGCACGCCCTAGCTGCCCCCACCCAGCCGAGGGGAGCGCTTCCACCCTGGCACCGTCGGGGGCGCAACCGCCTCACGGCGAAGTACTTCCAGCCATGGTGCCAGGGTGTCGGCCAACTGCCGGGCCCAGTCTTCGTCGCCCCCGCCAAACATGCCCTCCTGGGCCACGCTGAAGATGAGCGCACCGATGATGCGCCCCTGGAACCGCAGCGCCGCAATGAGCGCTGTTCGCTCGGGCTCATCGCTGATCAGCACCCCCGCCTCGCCGCGCAGGACGCGGCCGAGCGGCGTCTCACCAGGAGCGGCCTGGGGCAGGTCGGCCAGGGCACGCCGCTCCCCCGGACGGAACATCGCCACGCGCGACTCATCACCGAGTCGAAGCGCAATGGTCATTTCATCGAACTCCAGCACGCCGGCAGCTTCGCTCTGCGCGCGGCGCAACGCTTCCGCCGGATCCCTGACGGACGCCAGTGCCTCCAGCATTCGTGACAACCGGCTCGGCGCACTGCGCTGCGCTGCGGCGTGACTCCGCAGTACCTGGAGATGACCCGCCAGCACGAACGCATCCACACGGGTGGCCACCGCCGGTGCAATGCATGAGAGGAGCGCAAGATCGTCATCGCTGTAGCGATGGTCCTCCGAAGAACCGAGCAGGAGCGCACCCACCATGCGGCCGGCCATCTCGAGCCGGACGCCGGCGACGGAACGCATGGCGGGACTGCCCGCCACTGGCGGCACGGCGACTGGATCGCCAGGCACACCCTCGAAGAGGATGGATGAGGCATCGGCGAACAGACCGGCGAGATCGACCTGCGCGCGCGAAACCACCAGGTCAGGATCGCCCCAGAGCGGCCCGCCCGGATGCTCGCCCAGGCGGTACCACTGCTCGTTCGAGGTACCCGGCACGAGGAGTTCGCATCGCTCGTGCGGTACCGCCGGTGCGAGCGCTTCGCTCAGCCGCTGGGCCAGTTCGCGAGGACCGCCGGCATCGGCCGCGAGTTCTGTCACATGCGCGATCAGCTGCAGCGTATCGCGTGCGGTGCGCTCCGCCCTCGGCGCCTCATTGGCGCGCCAGCGACGCGCCAGGCGGCCGAGCGTCACCGAGAGCGCGTCGGCGGCGAGCTGGGCGGCGGCGCGCTCGCGTGGTCCATGTGCCTCGGGGGCGAGT
>CBINCZ010000149.1:0-6108 GCA_966249295.1 uncultured Gemmatimonadales bacterium | reverse complement strand
GAGACGATCTGGGTCGTCATCACCCGGAAGCCGCCGCCGAAGATGTACGGCGCGCTGAACGACGCGAGCGCGGTCATGAACGTGAGCAGTGCGGCGCCCACCAGCTGGGGGCGGAGCAGCGGCAACACCACGCGCCGGAGCGTCCGTCCCCGCCCCGCGCCCAGACTGGCCGAGGCCTCCCAGACCGAGGCGTCAATGCCAGCGAGGCCGGCGCGCACGAAGAGGTAGAAGTAGACGTACATCGAGTAGGCGTGCACCAGCAGGATGGCGCCCGCCCCTTCCAGCCGCCACGGCGTTTCCTCCAGCGAAAAGATCCGCCGCACCAGGTGGGCAATGAATCCCGATTCGCCGAACAGGAAGATGAACGACACCACGCCCACGAGCGGCGGCAGCACGGCGGGGAGCGCCACCATGGCGCCCAGCCAGCGGCGGCCGGGGAAATCATAGCGCTCAAAGAAGAAGGCGAGCGGAATGCCGATCACTGCGGCAAGCACCACGCTCGCCACGGCGATCCAGAGACTGTTGAAGAGGGCGTTGAGTTCAGTGGGCCGGGCCAGGAACTGCTGCACGTGCTGCAGCGTCCAGCTGCCCTGTTCCCGAAGCCCGCGTCGCAAGGTGAGCAGCAGCGGATAGACCACCAGCCAGGTGAGCACACCGGCCAGCAGCAGCCCCTGCCACACATTGCGGGGCCGCTTCACTCGTCGGCCCCGCTCGCAAAGAGTTGGAGGCCGCCGTCACCGCGACGGGTGGGCAGGATGCCGACGGCCTGGCCCGGTTCCGCCGCGCGGAGCGGGCCCGCCACCTCGATGGTACGGCCATCCTCGAGCGTCACAATGTACGCCGCGCCGGAACCGGTGAAGCGGCGGCGCGAGACGACGCCACGCAACCCGGTGCTCGCCGGCTCGCCGAGATAGACCGCCTCCGGCCGCAAGTAGAGCCAGGCGGGCCCGGCATCGGGCACGGGATGATTGCCAGATATCTCCCAGGACTGGCCATAGAGCTGAATGCTGAAGGCATTCGCGGTCCGACCGGTCACCATCACCGGCAGCACGCTCGAGCGACCGATGAACCGCGCCACGAAGGGTGATGCCGGCTCGCCATAGAGCTCCTGCGGTGTCCCGGCCTGTGCCAGGCGACCGCGATGCAGCAGCGCTACCTGATCACCGAGGTCGAAGGCCTCGTCCTGCTCGTGGGTGACAAACACCGCGGTGATCTGGAGCCGCTTGATCAGGTCACGCAGCTCGGCGCGGGTCCGCTCCCGAAGCGACGGGTCGAGGTTGGAAAACGGCTCATCGAGCAGAAGCACCCGCGGCTCCGGTGCGAGCGCGCGCGCCAGCGCCACCCGCTGCTGCTGGCCGCCCGAGAGCTGATTGATACCGCGCCGCTCGTAACCGGCGAGATCCACCAGCGCGAGCGCGTCCTGCACCCGTCTCGCCAGGTCAGCGCCTCGCACCCCCGCCGATTCCAGCCCGTACGCCACGTTGGCGCCGACGTCGAGATGGGGAAAGAGCGCGTAGTGCTGGAACACCATGCCGAAGCGGCGTTCCGCGGGCGGTAGACGGGTGACCGCGTCGTTGTTCACCAGCACGTCGCCCGCGTCGGGACGCTCGAAACCGGCCAGCAGGCGAAGCAGTGTGGTCTTGCCGCTGCCACTCGGCCCCAGCAGGGCCAGGATGGTACCGGGCGCCACGTCGAGCGAGACATCGCTCACCGCCTGCACGTCGCCGAAGCGCTTGGAGAGGCCGAGAAGTCCGAGCTGTGCGCCGGTCGTCATGGGGCGCGCATCCTGGCGCCGGTGTTTCGCACGTGCTGGTCCCAGTACGCCATCCAGGCGCTGCCCTCGCGCGCGAGCAGCGCCCAGTCCATCGGCTCGGCGATCATGGTTCGCTCCACGTCGGTGACCCAGGCCGGCACCATCTCAGGTGGAAGGTCGTGGCGGGCGGGCAGGCGGAACACCTTGTCCGCGGTCAGCGCCACCGCTTCCCTGCTTCCCACATAGTCAATGAACACCCGCGCGGAATCGGCGTGACGCGCCCCGCGCACGAGGCCGATCGCGTCGTCGATCACCGCCGTCCCGCTGGTGGGAAAGGTGTAGCCCAGCGGCAATCCCTTCCCCTGGCCTATCAGGATGTCGGGCAGGTCCCAGAGGGTCACCAACCCCTCACGTCGCGAGAGCTTCTCAACCAGGATGGCGGGATTGAGCGTGTAGGCCGTGGTCTGGGCGTCGAGCCGCCGGAGCCACTGCATCGCGGCCGTGGTGTCGCCGGTCTCGCGGATGCTGCGCTCGATGATAAGCCCCCAGATCGCGCGCATGGTGCCGCTCGCCATGGGGTCGCGGATGAGCACCTTGTTGCGCCACCTGGGATCGAGCATGTCGTCCCAGTCCTGCGGCGCCGAGTCGGCGGGGACCGCATCGCTGTTGAAGGCGATGACCGCGGGTGTGCGATACAGCGGATAGTACAGGTCGTCGGGCTGGATGCCGTTGGGGCCCACGGCATCGGCCCAGGCGGGCGTGTAGGGCTGCAGCAGCGAGTCGGCCACCCCGCGATCAAAGATCGATGTGGGGCCGCCGAACCAGACGTCGGCCTGTGGGTTCACCCGCTCGAAGCGGAGCCGGTCGAGGATCTCCTGACTGCCCATGTCGAGCCAGCGCACGTCGATACCGGGATGCAGCTTCTCGAACGCCTGCTCCAGCAGCACCAGCTGATCACGTCCGTGGGGAGAGTAGACCGTCACCGGCGTGCGGCCGTCACCGCACGCCGAGAGCGTCAGGAGTACAAGAAAGGCAACTCTGCGGGTCACGGCACCGGCGCGGGATGAAGCGCCAGCAGGTTGGCAAAGAGCCGGAAGGCACCGGGCACGCCGGCAGGCAGTTCACGGAAGAACGAGAGACCGGTGTAGATGTAGCGCCCCTTGCCGACGTCGGCCACCAGCAGGGAGCCCTTCATCGGCGCCTCACCCGGATCGTGCATGGAGAGCAGTGGGGTGTAGCCGTCGTCCCACGTGTGGGCAAAGTAGAGCCCCCGCTCCTGGATCCAGTTGTCCCAGTCCGACGAGGTGATGCGGTTGGGAGACGTGAACGCGGGCGATCCGGGCTCGAGCATCGTGACCGGTGAATGCTCGTCGGTCACCCGGTCATGCGGACGGGCAATGGTAAGTGGCAGCGGCGCGAAGCCGCCCCGGATGAACTGGTACTGCTGGTACTGCACCAGCAGCAGCCCGCCGGCCCGCACGTAGTCCAGCAGCCGGCGGTTATGCTGAACCAGCGCCGCGTCAATCTCATACGCGCGCGGGCCCACCACGATGGCATCGAACCGAGAGAGGTCGCCGTTCTCGAGCTGGTTCGGCGTGAGGATCGTGACTGGCACGCCGGCCGCAGCCAGTGCCTCCGGCACCCGGTCCGCCGCGCCGCGGATGTAACCCACCGCCTTGAGCGACGGGAGCGCGAGGTCAGCCAGGACCACCGCGACGGCAGCGGGCTGCGTCCATGACCGGGGCCGCACGTGGCCGTACGCCAGCGAGCGCAGCCCCTCACTGAATCGGCGGCCGTCCGACGTCACGGCAACCGCGCGCAGGGTGTATCGACCCGCCTTGACAGACGCGGGAATGGTCACGGTGAAGGCGTACGCGTTGCGTTCATCTTCCCGGCTGAACGCAAAGGGCTGGGGTTCAGGTTCCCGCCAGCCCGCCGGCACCTCGATCATCATCCGTCCCCGGACCGTATCACGAGCGGCGTGATCCACGGAGACAAGCAGCCGGAGCTGATGCTCGCTGCCGGCCGCAAGCAGCACGGTGTCGCGATCCACCCGGACATCAATGGCCGGCTGCACTACCACCGGCGTCCGCACCTCACCGATCACCTGATCGTTGGTCCGCTGGGTCACCTCGCGTTCCACCGGGACGGCATCACCCGGCAGGGAGAGCTCGGCGCGGAGTGGTGCCGGCCCGAACGGGTCGCCCCACCAGGCGCGCGCCGAGGCGGGCCAGCGGTAGAGATCGCCGTCGCGCGGCTCCCGCAGGAAATAGGGCGTCGTCGCCTCCGCCGAGGCAGGCACAGACACCTGGAACGACTTTCTGGCCACGGCGCCGGGCGCCGGCGCGAGCGGTGCGTCACCCGATCCGTGCGTCACGCTCCAGTCTGATGGTGCTGCGAGCGAATCGGCGATCCGCACGGCGCCGCCGCCACCGTTGGCGGCAGTGACGGTGACGGCCAGCGTCTGGCCGGACGTTACCCTGTCATCATCGGCGGTCGCATCGTAGGCGACACCGAGGGCGATAGCCCGGGCCTGCGCCAGATGTCGAGCCTGGTCCCGCACCACGGGCGACGCGAGCGATGCCGATGCCAGGATGCGCGAAGCGGAGTCGAGTGCCGCCGCGGCGAGCGAGTCGGGCTGGGAGCGAACGTGCGCCACCTGCGAGCTGTACGCGCGTGCAGCCGGAGACCCCAGCACCGGCACGAGCGTCGTGTCGATGCCGGCAAAGAGTCCGCCGGTTCCCCTCCCCGTGCGATCAGTCACCAGTGCAAGCTTGATGTCGGAAGGGCCGAGGGACTGCAGCTGCCCCATGTTCTGCGACTGGTGGCGCGAGCGGCTCGCCATGGCGAGCTGATGGTAGGTGAGCCCGGTGACCCGGTCGAGCGCGCCACCCTCGAGGGTGAGCGTGGTAGGAAGCCCGTTGAACCGGGTGCTCTGGTAGAGCTTGAGTGGCGTCCACGCGGCGAGCCCTTCTTCGGTCAGCAGCTCGGGGAAGCGGGTGGAATCGCCGGCCGCCTCGAACGCGGCGCGCGCGGCCCAGCCCGCCGCCTGATGCTGGCCGTGGCCGTCGCGTGGCGTGCCGGTGAAGATGGAAACGATGACCTGGGGCCGGAATTTCCGGATGATCCGGACGACATCCTTGAGGATGGAGTCCCGGGGCCACTGGGCCCAGGTGTCGTCGAGTGTCTTGGAGAAACCGAAATCGTAGGCGCGGGTGAAGTACTGCCGGGCACCGTCGAGCCGGCGGGCAGCAAGCAGTTCTTCAGTCCTGAGCAGGCCGAGCGATTCGCCCAGCTCGCCCCCCACCAGGTTCTGGCCCCCTTCGCCCCGGTTGAGGGCGAGGTAGGCCGCCTCGGCGCCCTTCCCCCGTGCCAGCCAGGCCAGCAACTCGGTGTCCTCGTCATCCGGGTGCGCGCCGATGACCAGTACCCGGAGGTTGTGACCCAGCATCCTGGTCTCCTCAGCGTACGCCACCAGCCCGCCCGCGCTGGGAGGCGCGAGCTGGGCGGCGAGCGGTGCGATAGAGACGAGGAGGAGAAGCCCGAGGACGCGAAGCGCCCGACTCATTGGTGGCCGGGGTGAGGCGCGCTCTCGGTCTCGTCGCCCAGCGGCACCTCGCGGAAAGACTGGGCGAGCTCAGGATGGGTGTACCAGAGGAAACCGCCCATGGCCAGCGCCCCGACCAGGGCGCCACCAAGCACGGTCCAGTGAGGGAAAGTCTCTCCGGTCAAGGGTCCCAGCATGTAGGCGAGTCCAGCGATGAAGCCGAAGGTGATGACCAGGGCGAACATCACTCCCATGCGCCAGGCGATGTCGCGAATGGCAAGATGAAAGAGCGCGGCGAGGCAGATCCCGACGACAACAAACACGGCAAAGTGCACTACGGTCACTACAGCGATGGTCCCGAACTCTCCGGCATCGGAGCTGCCGGTGCCGAACAGCAGCTGCGCGATGGCGTTCGGCGTATGCAGGGGCATGCCGCGCAGCATGTCCACGATGAAGTACCACAGGGCCACGGCTGCGGCGCCGATAACGCCGGCGAGGGCACCTTCGCGTCCGGCAGAATGAGCGTCATTCATGTATCGCTTCCCGGTTCAGTTCGGAATTCGCATCCGCCTCGGAGCGCTGCTCCATGCGCGAGGCCAGCCCGCGCAGAGCCGGATGAATCTCGGCGTCCTCGTCGTCCTCGTCGCCGGCAACTGACGCCTGGTGGCGACCGGCCACGAAGGCCGCGATGAAGACGCCGAGCGCCAAGCCCAGCAGGCCCGTCGCCACGGTGGGCAACAGGCCATAGAGGAGGAGCAGCATGCCTACCGAGACCTGGATGGTCCCGATGGCGCGAAGCAACTCGTCC
>CBINCZ010000148.1:0-6123 GCA_966249295.1 uncultured Gemmatimonadales bacterium | reverse complement strand
TCCGCCGAAACCCGCTGCGACTCGGCGAGTGCAGCATCCAGCTTCTTCTTGTCGGCGCACCCCACCACGGTGAGCGCCAACACGGCCAGCACCAGCAACTTACGCATACCTGCTCCTGTGCACGGAAATGCGCACCGCCTCCGGAACGCCCCCCCGGACGCCCTGACGGTGCGTACGACATCTCGGCGTCAAGATATGCGACGGTTCAAGGGAAAGTAGTGACGGAGGTCACACGACAGGATGGGCGGGATGGGCGGGATGGGCGGGATGGGCGGTATGGGCGGGATGGGCGGACAGAAGCTAACTGACGCGTCATTGCGAGGAGAGCCGGGACGGATCGACGAAGCATTCGGGTGGCCTGGCTTGGGCTGCCTGCTCCGGCATCATTGCAAGTCCAGTCGGACTCGTTCAATCAGGTAGTCGCCGTCCTGCTTCGCCATGAGTATGAAGGAATCCTTGTCATAGCGCGCCATGTTATAGACCGCGAGATTCAGCTCTCGCAGCAGCTGGGGCTTCTTACCCGCCTCGAGTCGATAAAAGCTCAGCTTGGAATGATCCTGATCCGACCATGCCTCGATGAAGGCCCCACCCGCCAGACGCTCAAGAAACTTTGGCTGCGGAAAGCTGGACCAGGTCTGCAGATATTTCTTCCCTTCGCGAGTGACCGGCCGCAGAAACTTGTTGATCATGTCTGGCACACCAAGCCCGGGGCCGTCAACGACTTTCCGGCTCCGTTCAGGGGTGACATGCCAGACGTCGCCGGTTGAGGCCTCTGCCATGAACACGCCATCGTCGGCGCGCGCCAGCGGGCCGCCGACCACATACAGACTTGACATCACATTGGCCTTGCCGTTGGCATTCCTCGCCAGTGGTACCGGCGGCCCGGTTGCGGTGACGGAATTACGCCGGACAAAGAGAACGCTCGCGACCTGCTGCTCGTCGACGAGATGCCCGCCGCTCAGCACATAGACGCTGTCAGCAAGCAGCAGGATGCCTTTGGGAAAGTAGAGCGAGCCCGCCCGAACTCGCGCAACCGCCGAGTCCGGAAGCGCGTAGACCTCGACGGTCTGGCGGCCCTGATCGTACATGCCGAGCAGCGACCCATCTGGAGAAAGCCCGACAGGTCCTACCGCGCGAACTTCACCAGGACCGTCACCCTTCCGCCCGATAATCGTTCGGAGCTTGCCCGTGGCCGCATCAAGCTCGACGATGCCCTTTCGGGATTGATCACTGATGAACACAGAGCCGCTGGACGCCCGAGTAGCGGCATAGGTCGGAAGTCCGAATATCGTGTCGCCGGACGCACTGGAGATTGACCAGAGCGGCTCTTGCGCGGATGCTCCAGTGACTCCAAACGCCAAAGTCACATAGAGGGCAGTCACAGCGGCAAGGCCCTGCATGTCAAGATCCCAACGCCACCTGTACCGGCGCCGGTCCAAGTTCGGAGAGTGCGATTGAATGCCCACCAGCGACTGTAATTGCTTCGAACGTTCGAAGCCCCGATTCGCAATCCCCCGCGATCCAGATTCCCGGGGAGATGGGCAATGCTTTCACAATCTCGCCGGACACCAATTGCATCTCGACCCCTTCGGTGCGCAGCAGTCCGATATCGGGCAAACGGGCACAGCGCATGCCCGAGAACTCGCAGTCGCCAGTCGAGTCATGGCAATCGCTCCACCCCAACTCGTTGACCCCCGTATCCACGCAACTATCAAGCATGAAGTCTACTTGACACTTGTAGCAGGTGAACCCGTCGCCCGGCAACTGCTGCTGAGTATGCATCTGGGCATACGCCGGAATCGTCACAAAAAGGCTCGCAACGACCGCAAGCCAAGCCCAATGAATTCTGGCCTTCGACATGGGAACCTCCAGCTTCTGGTTCAAATCAAGACGACAGACGACTGGGAAGCGCAATAGCGCTCATAGCATCGGAAGTGCGGAGGCGCAGCGCAATACCAGAAGCGGCCAACTCTTGCCGGATCTTGCTTCAGAAATCAGTCGCTGCAGTGCCAGGATAAGCATGGGCGGGATGGGCGGGATGGGCGGGATGGGCGGGATGGGCGGGATGGGCGGGTCCAAGCTCGCTGATTCCTCATCCTGAGCTAAGCGAAGGATCTACCTACTCGTTTCCGAACAGGGCCAGTAGATCCTTCGGCCTCGTTGCGGCCTCAGGATGAGGAACCTACGACTTACGACGCACGACTCACCCGCCCATCTCGCCCATCTTGCCCATCCTGCCTCCCCTGCCGCCCCCGACCATCGCCGGCACCACGAACATCGCGCCTACGGTCCCGGCCACCGTGCCGCCAGCCGTCGCCAGCGCGATGGCGCCGAAGAGACTGTCGGGGTCGGTGCCGATGGCAAGCGGCAGCAGGCTCGCCAGCGTCGTCAACGTCACCATGACGATCATGCCGGAACGGTCCACCGAGGCTCCAACCACCTGCGCGGTGGTGAGTCCCCTTTTCGCATCTCGCGTCTCGCGTCTCGCGTCCATCGTCCGTCTGTCCGCCTGTCCGTCTGTCCGTCTTAGTTCCAGCGCCGCATCCACCAGCAGAATCGCCTGGTTCACCGCGAGCCCCACCACGAGGATCACCCCGACCGCCGCCTCGCGGGTGAAGGCGTTGCCGGTGAACCAGAACGCCGCCACCACGCCGCCGAGTGCGACCGGAAGACTCAGGAAGATCATCGCGGCGGCCCACACGGAATCAAACACCAGCGCTACCGAAAGAATCACCAGCGCGATGCCCACGCCGAAGACGAGCCACAGTCCCTTGGCACTGTCATCGGGCGCCCAGGCAAATTCGTCGTCGCCCACCGAATAACCCGGCGGCACGCTGATGCTCGCCATGAAGGCCTTATGGGTCCGCTCGGCGAGCTTGGGTGGTCCCCGGAACTCGTAACCCACGATGCGCAGGTACTGCTGGTCCTCCCGGCTCACGGTACCGAGACCAGTCTGCTCATCCACGCTGGCGAGGTCGCGAATGCGGACCGGCGCGTCGGAGGGCGACGGTACAATGGCCTGGCGCAGGTCCTCGAGCGAGCGTGAATCGGCGCCGGCGCGCTGGACGCTCACCGGCAGTTCTTCCTCGCCAATCTGCAGCTTCATTGCCGTCGGGCCGCCGGCCAGTTCCCTCGCCACCGCACCGGCAAAGTCGCCGGCCGTCACGCCATAGCGCGCCAGTGCATCACGATCAGGGTCGAGCACCACGCTCACCGTGCGCTCATTGCGCCAGAAGCTCGCGGCGTTGATGTCCACGTTGCGGACCCGGGGAATCCGCTCGAGCCGGCGCTTGAGGTCCATCGCCAGCTGCTCAACGCCGTCGAACGAATAGCCCAGCAACTTGATCCGGTAATTCGACACCCCACCCGCACCACTGCCGCCGTAATAGCCGGGCCCCACTGGCGGCTGCACCGATACCACGGCGCCGCCGATGAGCAGCGCGCGCTGGGTCAGCTTTTCGTACAACTCATATGGAAGGGGACCCAGCCCGGCTTCCTTCTCGAAGACCACATTCATGTAAGCGCCGTCGGGCGAGCCCTGGACTTCCACCTGCTCCACCCCGGGCACGCCGACCACGATCGCCTCGAACTCCCGCATGCCACGATCGAGACTGGCGGGATCCGATCCCTTGGGGAAGCTGAGCCGGGCGGAGAGCGTGGTCTTCTGGAACCCGCCGAAGCTCCAGTTGGACTTGGGCACCTTCTTCACGAAAGCCCAGGCGAGCACGCCAACCGCGGCCGTCGCCAGCACCAGCGTGACCCAGCGCCAGCGCACCAGTCCCCCGACCGCCTTCCCATATATATGTCTCAGCCGGGGCCATCCGGCCTTGTACATCCCGTGGCCGGACCCCAGCGCCGGGATCATGATCAGCGCCGAGATGACTGACCAGGCGAGGGCCAGGGCGAAGGCGGCGGCGAAGGGAATGAAGGCCGCCCGGGAGTTGCCCTGGAGATAGAGAAAGGGAAACAGCACCACCGCCGTCGTGAGCGTGGCGCCGACCACCGCCGGCATGATGCGGCGTCCCGCTTCGGCTCGGCCTTCCGGCGTATCCGGTGCCGTACGCAGTCGCTCCACCACCACCAAGCCGTTCTGCACCAGGATACCGACGCCCATGCCGAGGCCGGCGAGAGTGAGCAGGTTGGCGGGGATGTGCAGCAGGTAAAGACCCAGCGACGTGCCGGCGATGGCAACGGCGGCACTGCCCATCACCAGCGCCACCGACTTCACATTGCGGAGCGAAATGGCCAGCACCAGCATGACGGCGATGAATGCAATCGCACCGCGGCGCACCAGGTCGCCGAGCTGCTTGCCAAGCTCGACGCTCTCGTCGGCCTGGAGCCGCAGGACCACGCCTGGCGGAAGGAGGCGCGAAATATTCTCGGCCTCCGCCTTGACCCGCGCGGCTGTCTTGATGGCGTCGGCGCCAGGGAGGCGGGAAATCGAGAGCGCCACTGCGGTCTCACCGTTAAGGCGATAAAACCGGCCGCGGTTGTCCTCGGACGGACGCACGGTGGCGAGCTCGCCCAGCTTGAAGACCTGGCCACCGGGACCCGTGATCGGTAACGCCTCCAGGTCGCGCAGGTTCTCCGGCTCGTCGCGCACCACCACCGCGCTCTCGGTGGCACCCGACTGTTGCTCACCCAGCGCTTCCACCACGCGCGCGTTCTGTACCGCGGCCCGGATTGCGGTCGGGGAGATCCCGAGCTGTCGCAGGCGGGAGCCGTCGTACGATACCGTGACACCCGGCGCGGCACCGCCATTCTTATTGAGACCGCTCACTCCCTCAACGGCCTTGAGCCGGGGCTCGACAATCTCCTCCGCAATCTTGAGCAGCGCGCCCGGCGTGTACGGACCCTCCATCGTGTACCGGAGCAGCGGCTGTTCCTGGAGATCATCGGGGACGTAGTTGGACACTCCCGGCGGCGAGACGCCCGGCGGGAAGTCGTTGCGGATTGCCTCGAGCCGTTCGTGAATGGCAAGGCGCGCCATCTGCACATCCGTCCCTGGCTCCAGCTCCACCGTGATCGAGGCGGAGCTTTCGCTTGACTCGCTGCTGGTCTTCTTGACGCCGCGCACCGGCTGGATCGCCGCCTCGATGGGCGAGGTGACATACGTCTCCATCAATTCGGCGGAGACACCGGGCCAGCTGGAGAAGATCTGGAGGCGCGGGAGTTCGACAGTGGTGCGGGTAGCAAGAGGAAGCCGGGTGAACGCGACACCGCCGGCCAGCAGCAGCGAGAAGCAGATGGCCCAGATGACGGCGGGGCGGCGCGCGGCCCAGCGGATCACAGCGCCTCCGCAGCCTCGCCTGCGACGACGGCCCGCCGAGCCCGCCGTCGCTCCTGCCAGCGCTCGGTCACGGAGTACGCGGTTGGCAGGAGGAAGAACGTCACCAGCGTCGCCGTCACCGACCCACCGATGATGCCGGCGGCAAGCGGCTGGTAGAGCTCGCCACCGCTGCCGATACCGAGCACCAGCGGGATCACGCCCACGATGGTAGTGAGCGACGTCATGGTGATGGCGCGGAGCCGCTGCATGCCGCCCGCCAGGATCGCGTCATTGATGGCGTACCCCTCGGCGCGGAATCTTCGAATGGCGTCGAGCTTCACGACTGCATCGTTGTCCGCGATGCCGATCATCACCACCATGCCGATGAGCGACACGGCGTTGAGACTCTGGCCCGTGATCCAGAGAACGAAGATCCCGCCGGCGGCCGCGAGAGGGACGGTGAGCATGACGAGCAGCGGCGTGGTGAAGCTGCCGAACTCGCCCGCCAGCACCAGGAAGACCCGCGCCACCGAGAGGATGCCCACCACCGTGAGCTCCTTTGTGGTGCGGCGCTGCTCCACGTCGGCGCCGGTCACCTGCCAGGACACGCCGGATGGTGGGGCGAGCGAGGCGAGCAGGTTCTCGACATCTCGCGAGGCGCGCGCCGTGCCGCCCTGCTCCACCACGCCTTCCACAATGCTTACCGGCCGCTGGCCGGAGCGCACCACTTCCACCGGCGCCTGCACTTCCTTCACACTCACCAGCTGGCCCACCGGCACGCCCTTGACCGGCGTGGCAAGAGCGGTGCGCAGGTCCTCATTCAATGCGCCGGCGAACCGCACCCGGATGGGAAT
>CBINCZ010000147.1:0-6146 GCA_966249295.1 uncultured Gemmatimonadales bacterium | reverse complement strand
GCTCCTTGGCGCCGGTCTGCGCCGCCATCGTGAGCAGTACGTCCACCCTGCTGTTGGGGAGCACGAAGCCGGAGACACCCACGACCTGGTCCACCCCGATGGAGATGGCGCGCATCCCTTCGTCAAACAGTACCTGCAGGCCGCCGCCCGCACCCTCGGCGGCAAGCTTGCCGGCGAGGATCGGCTCATTGGGCTCGACCGATGTCACCAGGCCGCGACCTACTACCTGTTCGGGGCTCCCGATATAGCCGGGCGGGAGCTGGCCGCCGGTCCATGAAATGGTCTTGATGTCTTCCGCGGTGACCACGGCCCCCACCGGGAGCGCGCGCGCGGCCACTACCATCTGCTGGCGGGGCGGTTCCGCCTGGGTGAGCGGCGCCGTCTGCTGCCGCATGTAGCGGAGGGCCAGGAAGGCCGCCAGCGCGCCCGATGCGAGGGCGAAGACCAGCAGGATGAGCGCGCGGTTGCGTCGAGCCATGGGGGCGGCCTCGTTATTCGTTTCGCATGATGAACTTCGACGTCAGCATGACCTTCCGGTCACCCAGGGCCCAACTGGCCAGAGCCCCGAAGAACACGAACCGGTACGGGTAGGTCACCGTCACCGTCACATCGGTGCCCGAGGCACCGTCCCAGCCCGGCATCGTGATCGTGGCGCTATCGGGGTCCATGTGATTGGATGCCAGTACGTTCTTGATGGCGGTCTCGATGTCGGCCTGCGTGATGGTCGGATCGAACACCACCGCCTTGCGTGCACCCTCGCGGGTAGCGTCAGTCAGCGCCTGGTGCTCATTCCAGGCCCGGCCGAACTCCACGATGCCGACCAGAAACAGCAGCAGGAACGGCGTGATCAGGGCGAATTCAACCAGCGCCTGTCCGTCGTCTCTCTTCGCAAAACGCGTCAGGGTGCGCGTTGTTCTCATAGTATCGGTACTCCCCAGAACCACCAGGCGACCGCTCCCAGCGCAATCGCCACGCCATACGGAACCTTGACGGCCCCCGGGCTCTCCAGGGACCGGGCCGGGCCTGCCGACCGACCGAGGGTGGCCCAGCGCTTCAGCATCCCACCGGCGTTGTACACCGCCGGCAGGATGGCACGCTGGCGCACCGCCTCGGCGATCCCGAGCAGCCCGCCAAGTACGCCAATCAGGAGCAGGGCGCCGATGAACGGCCTGAAGCCGAAGAAGGCGCCGGCTGCCATGAGCAATTTCCCGTCCCCGCCGCCCAGGGCGCCGAGGACCATGCAGAGAATGCCGAGTCCGAAACCAAGACCGGCGCCCGCCAGCCCATCGAGGAGCGGGTGGACGCCGGTCGCGGCGCGGAGCACCAATCCGGCGGCCAATCCGCCGAGTGTCAGCCAGTTGGGGATGCGCCGGGTGCGGAGGTCAAAGAACGCCGCCGCACCCATGGTCAGCACCAGGACAACCGTGATGACCGGGGCCACAACCCTAACCAGCTCGGTGCACTGCTGCGATCAGTAGCTGCTCGAAGGCGCGTTGTTCAGACGGTTCTTGCTCTCGTTGAACACGTTGCCGATCGCGTTCCGGAAGAGCACCAGGATCGCGATCAGGCCGATGGCCACAAGCGCGATGATCAGGGCGTACTCCACCAGGCCCTGGCCGGACTCATCCTTCATGAACTTGCTCAGAACCGCCTTCATACGATGCCCCTTGTTGAATGAAAAGTGCGTTCCCGGGTGATCCGCCCGTCCCTTTGAGCTGCGAGCTGTGAGCTCTTCAGTGCCGGCTACGAGCCATGACCCGCTAGCTGTGAGCACCGTTCAAACCGCAACGCTCAAAGCTCGTAGCTCAAAGCTCATAGCTACCTACTCTTCTAATGCGAAAAAACGCAGCCGAGCGGCTCAACAGGCCATGGTCAGCCGGCGTGAGCCCCGCTGACGCGCAACCTCCATGCCCGTACAAATCCGGATTAACCGTCCTCCCCGGGACGGTCAAAGTCTTGTGACTCAAACGGTTCCGTCATACGGGAGGGCTTCCCGGCGCCAGGAGGGCCTGAGCCCAAGGGGAGCGCCGCATCAAAGCTGTTGCAGAAATACGACAAGAATTGCATATAGAGGATAGGGAATGGGATAGATTCGCGCAAGAAGGACGGCTGGACGGCTGGACGGCAGGGCGGATGACGGCCCGGCATGTCATTGCGCGCCGGGTCCGTGCGCCAGCACGGTCCCGGCGAAGGAACCTTGCAGCCCGACATCGGAACTCCCGGCGGAGCTCCGCCCACGAGATTGCGGTCGGGCTGCAAGGTTGCTTCGCATCCCTTCGGGATGCTCGCAATGACAGGCTTGGCGAGTTTCCTGCATTGGGCAACTCTCAACTCTCAACTCTCAACTCCCCAATGCCCCAACTCTCCGTCGTCATCCCCGTCTACAACGAGGAAGCCACCGTTGACGAACTCCGGCGGCGGCTGGGGGAGGTACTGGACCGGGTGGAGCCCGACCACGAGGTCCTACTGGTCAACGACGGGAGCCAGGATGGGACCGCCGAGGCGCTCAAGCGGATTGCCCAGGCGGGGTCCAGGTGGCGGGCGATCCACTTTTCGCGAAACTTCGGGCATCAGGCGGCGGTCGCCGCCGGATTGCGTTATGCAACGGGCCAGGCCGTGGTGGTCATGGACGCCGACCTGCAGGATCCCCCCGAACTCCTGGAGCCGATGCTGGCCCGCTGGCGCGAGGGGTTCGAGGTGGTCTATGCCCAGCGGGTGCGCCGGGAGCGGGAGGGTCCGCTCAAGCGCGGGCTGGCCTGGCTTTACTATAGAGTGCTGCGCGCCGTGGCCCCGGTGGACATCCCCACCGACACCGGCGACTTCTGCCTCATGGACCGGAAGGTGGTGGACCAGCTCATCGCCCTCCCCGAGCGCAACCGCTACATCCGCGGGCTCCGCGCATGGGTTGGCTTCCGCCAGACGTCGGTGCAGTTCGAGCGGGCGCCCCGCTTTGCCGGCGAGCCCAAGTACACCTTCAGCAAGTCGCTGGGCCTCGGTGTCAACGGGATCATCTCGTTTTCCAAGGCGCCCCTTCGCATCGCCACCTGGGTCGGGCTGCTGGTCTCGATCATGAGCTTCGTGCTGGCGGTGGTGTTTGTGATCGAGAAGCTCACCCGCGGCTTCGACATCCGCGGCTGGGCCTCCACCGTGGTGATCATCCTCTTTCTCGGCGGGGTGCAGCTCCTCACCATCGGGATCATCGGCGAGTACCTGAGCCGGATCTACGACGAAGTGAAGCAGCGGCCGCTCTACGTGGTTCGCGAGACCGACAACACCACCCGCTGAATGGATCCCACGCTCTGGGAGGAGATCAGCGCGGTCGAGGACCGGCACTGGTGGTTCACCGCACGCCGGTCCATCATTCTGCATCTCGTGTCACAACTCGCGCCCGCGGGCGCGTCCGTACTCGACATCGGCTGCGGCACCGGGTTCATGCTCGAGGCTCTTGCGGAACGGTTCGATGCCTGGGGCCTGGAGCCGGAACCGGCGGTCCGCGCCCGCACGCGTCCGTCAGTCCAGGACCGCGTGCTCCCGGGCGACACCCGCGACCACTCAGCACTGGGAAACCGCCGGTTCGACGTGGTGCTGCTGCTCGACGTGCTGGAGCATGTGGAGGATGACCGCGCCGAGCTGGCCTCGGCGGCCGCCGCGCTGGCACCCGGAGGGAAGATGGTCGTCACCGTCCCCGCCAATCCTCGCCTCTGGTCGGACCACGACAAGCGAAACGGCCACCATCGCCGCTACACAGAGGGCACCTTGCGGACCGTGCTCTCCTCGGCGGAACTTGCCCCGGCGCTCGTGACCCACTTCAACACCCGGCTTTACCCGCTGGCACGGCTGCACCGGAAACTCGCGAAGAGTTCATCGGCCGAACTGCGCCTCCCGCCGGCGCCGGTCAACGCACTGTTCCGGCGCATCTTCGCCGGCGAGCGGCACCATCTCCACCGTGGCTATGCCCACGGCCTCTCACTGCTCGCAGTCACAGAAGCAACGAGATCATCGTGACAGGACGCCGCTTTCACCCATCCATCCCGGCCATCTCCTTCATCATCTGGTGGCTGGTGGCGTCCATCGTGTTCCCTGCCCGGATGCTCAACTCCGACGGCGACCTGCTGCGCCATATCGGCCATGGCGAGTGGATGCTGACGCACCACAGTCTCATCCACAACGATCCCTTCTCCTGGACCATGGGTGGGCAGCCGTTCGTGGGCTTCGAGTATGGGAGCCAGATCATCTACGCGCTGGTCCACCGGGCGGCGGGGCTCGCTGGCGTCGCCATCTTTGCGGGGCTGCTCATCGCAACGGCGTACGCGCTGCTCGCCCGGTTTCTCCTCCGGCGCGGCGTGGACGCCCTGCTCACTTACCTCATCACCGTCGCCGCGGCGGTGCTGGGTGCGGTGCACTGGGCGCCGAGGCCGCATCTGTTTACGCTGCTCCTTGTGGTGATCCTGCTTCCAATGTTGGAGACGGCTCGGCGGCTCGACGGCTCGGCGGCTCACTCGCTTGGCCGAGACGCCGAGACGCTGAGACGCCGAGTCGCCGTCACCTTCGCCCTCTTCGCCCTCTGGTCCAACCTCCACGGCGGCTGGGTGTTCGGGCTGGTGCTGATCGGGATCTACTTTGCGGGGCACCTGCTGGACTGGCTCGTCAGGAAAGGCAGGGAGTATCAGGTGGTGCGGATGAAGCAACTGGCGGCCATGTTCGGCTTCGGCCTGCTCGGCACCCTCTGCACCCCGCATTTCCTCAAGCTGCACAGGCACGTGCTGGGTTTCCTGGGCGACAAGTGGTTGCTCGATAACACCCAGGAGTTCATGTCTCCTGATTTTCACCAGGTCACTGGCAAGCTTTTCCTGCTCGCGCTCCTCGGTGTGATGCTGGCGCTGGCGTTGAGCAAGGAGCGGCCGAGCGGACCGCACCTGCTGGTGATCCTGGTGATGACGTATTTCGTGCTCAATGCCAGGCGCAACATGCAGCTCTTTGGCGTCACGGCGCTGCCGGTGCTCGCCATTCACATCAATGCGGCATGGAAGCGGCTCCCCGACTGGCGCGGGATACGTGCGGTGTTCGACCGGGATGCCAAGACGGGTATCACGGCACCGTACGTGCTCGCCCTGCTCGCCCTGTTCGCCTTTCTCGCCGTTGGCCAGGGGAATCTCGCGGGCATTGAGGTGATCCCGAATGCGGTTTCACCGGAGGAGTTCCCAGTGGCCGTGGTCCAGCGCGCACGGGCAGCGCACGTCAACGGCCGGATCTACAACGACTACACCTGGGGCGGGTACATGATCTATGCCTGGCCCGAGCAGAAAGTGTTCATTGATGGCGGCGCCGACTTCTATGGGCCTGAGTTGACCCGCACCTGGTCACTGATCGGGCAGCTGCAGCCGTTCTGGCGGGATTCGCTGGAACGGTTTGGGGTGGACCTGGCGCTCGTGCCCACAGGCGCAGCGTTCACGCACGAGCTGTTGCGGGAACCGGGATGGCGGCTGCGGGATTGTGATGCGACGGCGGCATTGTTGGAAAAGAGTGACGAATCGGCGATGGGGCGGCCGCAGGCCGCCCCTACACCAGCCGATTCGCTGCTTGAAGCATGCTTCAAGCGATCGCCGGTGCCATGAGTTCGCGCCGGACGTGGGCGGTGCCGTCGCCGGCGGACATCATCTTCGGCATCACTCTGGTTGTCGCGACGGTCGCGCGGGGCTGGTTGGCCATCAACACCGATGGCGACCTGCCACGCCACCTGCGGGTGGGCTCGGAAATCCTGTCGCACGGGCTCTTCTTCACCGACAAGTTCAGCTGGACCATGTACGGCCAGCCGTTCGTGCCCTACGAATGGGGCAGCGAGGTGCTCTACACCCTGGCGCACCGGGCTGCGGGGCTGCCCGGCGTGATATTGCTCATGGGCGTCGCCCTCGCCGCCGCCTATGCCCTGCTCTACCTGCTCATGGTGCGGCTCGGCATGGACCCGCTGCTTGCCATGCTCACTTCCATCGCCGCCGCCGCGGCGGGGTCATTTCACTGGCTGGCCAGGCCGCATGTGTTTTCGTATGGCGCCGTGGTCGGGCTGGTCTGGGTTCTGGAGACGGCTCGGCGTCTCGGCGCCTCGGCGGCTCGGCCACGCGAGCGAGCCGCCGAGCCGTCGAGCCGCC
>CBINCZ010000146.1:0-6172 GCA_966249295.1 uncultured Gemmatimonadales bacterium | reverse complement strand
GGCGCATGGTACAGGATTACACCTGCTCCTACTACGTTCCAGCGATGAAGGGCGATTCCGCAGGCAACGACCCACCGACGGCGTAATCATGCCGTCCACGGACACGAGACTGCAGCGGTCGGATTCTCCACTGCTGTCCCCGGACCACCGGCCCGTGTCCGTCGTGCACCTGACCGCCGAATACACGCCGTATGCCCGCACCGGCGGGCTGGGCGAGGCCGTGCGCGGGCTCGCCGAATTCCAGCACGCCGCCGGTGTGGACGTGGTGGTGGTGCTCCCGCTCTACCGCACCGTGCGCGACGAAGCGCCGGACCTGCACCCGATCGGCTCCCCGTTCGGGGTGACGCTGGGCGACAGAACCGAGGAAGCCCGCCTGTTCCGGCCGTCGGAACGGAAGAGCGGGCCCCGCGTGGTGTTCGTTGAGCACCGGGAGTTCTTCAACCGCCCGGGCATCTATGGCGAGCACAGCATTGACTATCCCGACAACGCCCTCCGATTCGCCTTCTTTGCGCGGGCAGCGGTCAATGCGCTCTCGCGGATCGCGCGATCGCCCCACTTGCTGCACGTGCATGACTGGCACACCGCACTCGCGCCGGTCTATCTGCGCGGTGTGCCGGGCGTCGAGGTACCGGCCGAGCCGGCGAGCGTGGTGCTGTCGGTGCACAACCCCGGCTATCAGGGCCATTTCCCCGCCGACATCCTGCCATCACTGGGACTGCCCTGGTCGCTTTTCAACTTCAACCAGCTGGAATGGTACGGCCAGCTGAACGTGCTCAAGGGCGGGCTGGTGTTTGCCGATCGGGTCGTTACGGTGAGCCCCACCCAGGCGCGTGAACTGTGCACCGCGGGCGGCGGCTTTGGTCTCCACGGCGTTTTCTCCTGGCTTGGCGGCCGGCTCAGCGGCATCCTCAACGGCATCGACCAGCGGGTCTGGTCGCCCGATCGTGACACGCAGATCACCCGGCCCTACGACGCGCACGCGCTCGAGGGGAAACGCCGGTGCAAGGCGGCACTGCAGCGGACCTTCGGCCTGGCCCAGCGACGCCGGGTGCCGCTCTTCGGCATGACCGGCCGCATGGTCAAGCAGAAGGGGCTCGACCTTATTCTCGACAGCGGAAACCTGTTCGACACCGATGCGCAGTTTGTCTTCCTCGGCGGCGGCGAGCGGGTATACGAGTCTGCGCTCGTGGACCTCGCCACCCGCAACCCCGGGCGGGTCGGCGTCCAGCTCGATTTCACCGACCGCCTGGAGCACCGGCTCATGGCGGGCGCCGACCTTTTCCTCATGCCGTCGCTCTACGAACCCTGTGGGCTCACCCAGATGCGGGCCCAGCGTTACGGCGCCCTGCCGGTGGCGCGCAGGGTGGGCGGTCTCGCCGACACCATTACGGATGAACAGACAGGATTTCTCTTTGATCACTACACCAGCGAAGCCTTTGAGTCGGCGGCGTTCCGCGCGCTGGCGCGCTTCGCCGACCCGGTGCGGTGGACGCGCATGATGCGACATGCCATGGCACGCGATTTCAGCTGGGAGCAGTCGGCCGGGGAGTATCTCGCGGTCTATCGCAAGGCGCTGGGAGACGCGGCCTGATGCCGATGGATTTCGTGCTGGCCCTGCACAGCCACCTCCCGTGGGTCCTCAACCACGGGCGATGGCCGCACGGCTCTGACTGGCTCACGGAGGCGGCGCTGGAGACCTACCTGCCGCTGCTCGAGCGGCTGCGCACGCTGCAGTCCGAGAACGTGGATGCGCCGGTGACCATCGGCTTCACGCCGGTGCTCGCCAACCAGCTCGTCTCGCCCACCTTCCAGGCCGAGATGGAGGTGTACCTCGAGCAGCGACGGGCTGCCACGGCGGAGGCGCGGGAGGGACCCCAGCCACCCGCGCCACACCTTCAGGCTGTGGTCGAGTTCTGGCGCCGGCGGTTCGAGCGCATGCAAACGCTCTGGCGCGCCATCGATGGCGACATCGTGGGCGCGTTCCGCGCGCTGGAACAGGCAGGCCGCATCGAGATCATGGGATCCGCGGCCACCCACGGCTTCCTCCCCCTGCTCGCGCGCGATGAAAGCATCCGCCTGCAGCTTGCCGCCGGCTTGCGCGAGCACGAACGGCTCTTCGGCCGCGCGCCGCGGGGCTGCTGGCTGCCGGAGTGCGCCTATCGGCCCCGCGGGCCCTGGGCGCCGTGGCCCGGCGGGCCCCGGGCCGCACTCCGGCGCGGCATCGATGAACACATCGCCGACGCCGGTTTCCGCTACTTCTTCGTGGACGCACATCTCGTCACCGGTGACGAGCCGCTCGACATTTCGAGCGACGGCTGGATCGAGGAGGCACCTGAGCCTGCCGCCAACGACACAACCCCGCCTGCGCGCTCTCCGTACCGGGCCTACGGCGTGCTCTCGGCGGGCCGCGCCCGCGTAAGCATCTTCGTACGCGACCCGCGAGCGAGCCGCCAGGTCTGGAGCCGGCACGGCGGCTATCCGGGCGATGCCGCCTACCTGGAATTCCACAAGCAGCGCTGGCCCGGCGGCCTCCGGCTCTGGCGCGTGAGCGCGCCGGGCACTGACCTCGGCCAGAAGGAACCGTACGACCCGGAAGGCGCCCAGCATCGCGCCGCGGAGCATGCGGACCACTTCGCCTGGCTGCTGGGAGAAATCGCCGGCGAGCTGGGCCGCCGGCAGCATCCGGTGCTGGCCGTGCCGTTCGATACGGAGCTGTTCGGCCACTGGTGGTTCGAGGGCCCTGAATTCCTGGCGGATACCTACCGAGCGCTGCAGCGACGCGCGCGGGTCACGCCGTCCACGGCGGAAAAGCACCTCGAACGGTATCCTCCCAGGACGGGGCTGCGGCTGCCGGAAGGATCATGGGGCGCACACGGCGATTTCAGCATGTGGCTCAGTGATCAGGTGGCCTGGACCTGGGAGCGGCTGTGGCCACTCGAGGAGGCGTTCTGGAATGCCGCTCCCGCGGCGCTGGCGGACGCGAGCTGGCATCCGGTGCTGGAGCAGGCGGCGCGCGAGCTCCTGCTGGCGCAGTCGTCAGACTGGCAGTTCATCATCTCGACCGGCATGGTGGCGGACTACGGCGAGCGCCGCTTCCGCGGCCATTGCGAAAGCGCCGAACAGCTGGTGGCTGCGCTGACGGCCCTGGAGCCGGACCAGCGCGAGGCTGCCCTGCGGCAGGCCGACGAGGCGCGCCGCCGGGACGATTGCTTCCCCTCCCTTCTGCCCGCAATCCGTGCCGCACTTGACGGCACGCGTGCGCTCTTCTGATCCCGCGAGGTTCTGTGGCGCCGGTCCGCTTCCTGCTCGGCTTTCACCTGCACCAGCCGGTCGGCAACTTCGATCACGTGTTCGCCCAGCACGTCGATCAGGTCTACGACCCGCTGTTGCACGCGCTGGAGGAGCGTGACTGCTTCCCGGTCACCTTTCACGTGTCGGGGCCGCTCATCGAGTGGCTGGAGAAGCATGCACCGGCCTGGCTCGAGCGACTCGGCCGGCTGGTGGCCGATGGCCGGGTGGAACTGCTCGCGGCTGGATGGACGGAGCCGATCCTCTCCGCGCTGCTGAGGCCCGATCGCATCGAGCAGGTGGAGCGGATGCGGATGGAGCTGCGCCGGCGCTTCGGCGTCGAGGCGCGCGGGCTCTGGCTCACCGAACGGGTCTGGTCGCCGGAATTGCCCGGGGACCTGGGCGAAGCGGGCATTTCCCATGTGCTGGTGGACGATCGCCACTTCCTGGCGTCCGGCATTCCACGCGCGCAGCTGCACCGGCCCCTCTTCACCGAAAGCGAGCATCGCCGGCTCGCAGTCTTCGCCATAGACGAGCAGCTGCGCTACCTGATTCCCTTCCAGCCGCCCGAAGCCACGGGCCGGTACCTGCGCGAACTGCACGCCGCGGGACAGCCGCTCGCCGTCCTCGCCGACGATGGCGAAAAGTTTGGCGGCTGGCCCGGCACCCACGAGTGGGTCTACCAGAAGGGATGGTTCCGCGGGTTCTTCGACCAGCTCGACGCGCTGCGTGCGGATGGCGTGATGGTGCTCGACACGTTCGACGGCGCCCGGCATCAGGTGCCGGCGGGCGGCCTGGCGTACCTGCCTACGGCGTCGTATCGCGAGATGGAAGGCTGGGCCCTCCCGGCGCCGGCCGCCAACCGGCTCACCATTCTCGAGCGCGAGCTGGGCGAGACGTGGCTCGCCAGCGACTGGGGTGCGCTGGTGCGCGGCTCCCACTGGCGCAACTTCCTGGTGAAGTACCCCGAGTCCAATCGCATGCACAAGAAGGCGCAGCACCTCTCGGTGCTGGCGCGCCAGCGAGGCAATCCGCCCCAGGCGCGTGAAGCCATCTCACGCGCGCAGTGCAACGATGCCTATTGGCATGGCGTGTTCGGCGGGCTCTACCTGCCTCACCTGCGCCAAGCCATCTGGCGCGAGCTCGCCGCCGCCGAAGCGGAGCTGCGACAGGAGGAGCCGATTGCGGCCGAATGCGTGGACTTTGATTTTGACGGCCACGATGAGCTCTGGGTCCACAGCGGCAGCTTCTCGGCGCTGGTGAGCCCCGACCGGGGCGGCGCCATGGAGGAACTCACGCGATTCGCTTCCGGCCGCAACCTCTGCGACACGCTGACCCGTCGGGCAGAGGCGTATCACGAGGAAGCGGAACACGCCGCGCCGCACCCTGCGTCGGGCGAGGGCGTACCCAGCATTCACGCGCTGGAGCAGCAGATGCAGCTCGATAGCCGCCCGCCGGTGGACCTGGATGAACGGACCTTGCTGCGCGAGCGGGTGCTGGAGGGAGCGACGACTCGGGAAGAGTACGAGCAGGCGCGTTACACGCCTGTTATCTCGTGGACCACAACACCATTCGAATGGGCGCTGGAAAGCTTGCCGGACGGCATCGCCATTGGCCTGCGCAACGATGCCGCGCCCCTCGGCCTGGTGAAGCGGATCACCTTCTCATCCAGCGGTGCGCTGCATGCGGAGTATGAATGGCAGCCGCCCGACGATGCTGAGAACCGCTGGTTCACCGTGGAGCTGACCCTGGCCCATGACGTGCCGCTGGAGCACGATGCCGACGACGAGTGGCGCTTTGCCGTCGAGACCGTGGCCAAGAGCGAGCGCGGCCTCGACCGCACGCGCCAGGGCACGGGGGTGTTGCTCAGGTGGGAGTTGGGACGGGGGAAGGCAGGGCTTAAGGCATGAGACGTCCAGCGTCAGGCGTCAGACGTCGGGCGCTCGACGCTCGACGCTCGACGCAGTCCCCGCTAACTTTCCCCCATGACCACCTCCTCCACCGTCCTCCTCGGTCTCGTGCAGATGGCCTGCACCTTGGATCCCGAGGAAAACCTCGCCAAGGCCATCGCCGGGATCGAGCAGGCGGCGGACCTGGGTGCGCAGATCGTCTGCCTCCAGGAGCTCTTCCGCAGCCAGTATTTCTGCCAGACCGAGGATCATGCCAACTTCGCGCTGGCGGAGCCGATTCCGGGGCCGAGCACCGAGCGGCTGGGCCAGGTGGCGAAGAAGCATGGCGCGGTGATCGTGGCGTCGCTGTTCGAGAAGCGGACGGAGGGTCTCTACCACAACACGGCGGCAGTCATCGACGCCGACGGGTCCTACCTGGGCAAGTACCGGAAGATGCACATTCCGGACGACCCGCAATACTACGAGAAGTTCTACTTCACGCCCGGCGATCTCGGCTTCCGCGCGTGGGACACCAGGTTTGCCCGCATCGGCGTACTGGTCTGCTGGGATCAGTGGTACCCCGAGGCGGCGCGGCTCACTGCCATGCACGGCGCCCAGATCCTCTTCTACCCCACGGCCATCGGCTGGCTGCCGCCCGAGCGGGAGGAGTACGGTGAGCAGCAGCAGAGCGCGTGGGAGACCATCCAGCGCAGTCACGCTATCGCCAACGGCGTGTATGTGTGCGCCGTGAACCGCGTGGGGCACGAGGGCGCACCACCGCCGGGCGGCATCGATTTCTGGGGTGGCAGCTTCGTGGCCGATCCGGGCGGCCGGATCCTGGTGCGCGCAGGGAGCGGCGAGGAAGTGCTGACGGCCGACGTCGATCTCGCCAAGGTGAACGAGAGCCGCACCCACTGGCCCTTCCTGCGGGACCGGCGCATCGAGGCGTACGCCGACCTCACCCAGCGTTATCTCGACGGCTGACGCGCCGCTGC
>CBINCZ010000145.1:0-6224 GCA_966249295.1 uncultured Gemmatimonadales bacterium | reverse complement strand
GTGGAGGCCGCGAACGGCCCCACCACCCAGGAAGCCGATGCCATCCTCGACCAGCGCGGCATCATGGTCATCCCCGACGCCTACATCAACGCCGGCGGCGTCACCGTGTCCTATTTCGAGTGGGTCAAGAACCTGGGACATGTCCGCTTCGGCCGGATGCAGAAGCGCTTCGAGCAGGGTGCCTTTGAGCGGCTGCTCACGGCGGTGGAGGATGTCACCGGACGGGAGTTCACCGACGAAGAGAGCGCGCGGCTCACCCACGGCGCCAGTGAGGAAGACCTGGTGAACTCCGGCCTCGAGGAAACCATGATCAACGCCTACCACCCCATCCGCGAGGTGTGGAAGCAGCGCGGCAACCTCAACATGCGGACAGCGGCGATGATCGTGGCCATCGACAAGGTGGCCATGAGCTACGAGCAGCTCGGCATCTTTCCCTGAGCATGCTGGACCGCTCGGACAAGCTCACCGTCGCGGGCGGCACCATTGCGGTCGGCCTGGCGGCGCTCACCCACTTCGGTCCGGGTGGCGCCATCGCCGCACTGCTCACCTGTTCGCTGGCCATCGCAGTGCTGGCGATGCTCGTGGGCCGGTCGGTCGAGCAACTGGGTGACCGGTTCGGCCCCGGCGCCACCAGCGCACTCCAGACCGCCCTCGGCAACCTTCCCGAGCTGTTCATCGCCATCTTCGCACTCAAGGCCGGGCTGGTGCAGGTGGTCCAGGCCGCGTTGATCGGCTCGATCCTCGCCAACCTGCTGTTCGTGCTCGGCATCTGCTTCGTCGTGGGCGGGCTCCGGCACGGCCGGCAGCGGATCGGCTCGGCCCGGGCCAAGCATATCACGGTGCTCATGGTGCTCTCGGTCGCGGGCATGGTGCTTCCGTCACTGGCTCATTACACCCATACGCCGGCGGCAGAGCACGAGGAGGCACTGTCGCTCGTGGTGTCGTGCATCCTGCTGGCGCTGTTCCTGCTTACCCTCCCGCAGCAGTTGCGCCGGCAGCCGCACGACGGCGAACCGACCCACGCCGACGAGCCACGCTGGAGCCTGGCGACCGCCCTCATCGTGCTCGCCGCGGCGGGCGTGACCGCAGCATTCGTCTCCGACTGGTTTGTCGTAGCGCTGGAGCCGGCCATGCACGCCCTCGGCATTTCGGAGGCGTTTGCGGGACTGGTGATCGTAGCCATCGCGGGCAACGCGGTGGAGAACTTCGTGGGGATTCAGCTCGCGGCCCGCAACGAATCCGAGTTTGCGTTCGCTGTGGTGATCAACTCGCCCCTGCAGATTGCGCTGGTGCTGGCGCCGATGCTGGTGATCCTGTCAGAACTGCTCCACCTCGCGCCGCTTACCCTGGTCTTCTCACCCATGCTCATCATCTCGGTGAGCCTTGCTGTCATTCTGTCGGCGTTCATCACGTTCGATGGTGAGTCCGACTGGCTCGAAGGCGCCTCGCTGATCGCCGTCTACGCGATCATCGCGACGGCGTTCTGGTGGGGATAGGGGAGTCGTAGGTCGTACGTCATACGTCGTACGACTTACAACATACGACGCCTCCCATGGCACCCGCCCCCCATTCCCCGGTAGCACCGCTGCCACATACCGTCACCGCCACCAGCGCCCCGGCCGACCTCTGCCCACGCGGCAACCATCGGCCGGATCATCGCTTGACTGAGCTGAAGCCGGTGGTGGAAGAAGCCCTCCCACCGCTGGCACCCCGGATGCATCAGAGTGTGCGTCCCATTCCATCCAGGACCCGGCCCGTCGGGCCGGCGCCGTCACCACCTCTTCTGATTCACTGAGGGAAGGCTGTCCGGCAGGCTGCAGTCATGATCACCCCGCTCATGCCGAGGGGGGCGAGCCGGTACGCGCACTACCGGCAGAAGAATGTTGCAGGAGCACAGGTATGCAGATGCGTCTGGCGTTTCTCCCCCTGGCAGCGCTCGCCGCGCTGGCCGCCTGCGCCGATACGGCTGCGGGCCCCGACACACTTTCCGGCGAACTGGTGATCACCGAAGGCGCGCCTGCGCCGGTGCAGGTCAAGCGCCCCAGGCCCGCGTTCTCTGACGCGGCCGCAGCCGCCAGCCTCGGCGGGTCCAGCAGCACGCCGCTCAGCATCAAGCCGGAGGCGTGCGATGCAGGCCACGAACTGACAATCACGTACACGGTCACGGGGCGCCAGGTGAACCCCGCCAGCTTCCAGGTGAATACGCGTTGGGTGTTCAACGGAGCCACCTGGGATGGATCTGTGCCCGCTACGGTCAACGTGACGCCCAGACCGGTGGCGAGTGCGCCAGCAAATACCTATCAGGTCCCGATAACCGTCGTAAATGCCAGCAGCACAAGCGCGGGCACTTCCAGTCTTGGCGTTACACCGCTCAACTTCATCACCACACCGCCAGCGGCGCTGGACATCGCCGATGCGGACGTAACGATCTTCGTTGCCTTCGCCCCGTGCGAGGCAAGCAACACCGCCCCGACCCTGGTCCTCCCCAGCGACTACTCGGTTGAGGCCACCAGCAGTGCGGGCGCGGTGGTGGACTACTCAGCGCTGGTGACCGCCACTGACCTCGAGGATGGGGACATCACCGGCGACGTTGTCTGCACCCCTGCCAGCGGGACCACCTTCCCGCTTGGGCCAACCACGGTGAACTGCTCCGTCACCGATTCGGGCGGGCGCGAGACCACCGGGAGCTTCGTCGTTACGGTAGTCGACACCACCCCGCCGATCTTTACCTCGTTCCCGACGGGCGTCGTGAATCTCATTGCGGCCGATATCAACGGCGCGGTGCTCAACATCGACGCGCTCGGCATCACCGTGGCGGACGTGGGTGGCGTCTCCGAACCGTCCACCTTCGCGTGCAACTACGCCTCGGGTACCGTCCTCCCCATCGGGAGCACCACCACCGTGGACTGCACCGCGACCGACAACGCCGGTAACGAAAGCACCGCCAGCTCGTTCGACGTGTTCGTCGGGCTGAACGTGAGTGGCACCGGCTTCCTGCCGCCGCTCCGTATGGAAGCCCCCTACAGCGCCCACAAGCGCGGCTCCACCGTCCCGCACAAGTTCCTGCCGCCCACCTATGCCGACGGCACGCCGGCGACCGACCTTGCCGGCGACCTGCGCCTGGTGCTGAAGCAGCTGACCTCCGACCCGGCAGGCGAGGAAATCCAGGCCAACGATTACTCGGCGGGGTCTACGACGTGGCGCTACGACAGCGATGGTGGTCAGTACATCTTCAACCTCAAGACCGGCACCTCGGCACCTTGGAACGAAGGGGTCTGGAGGACGACCGTCTCATACAAGGGCATTGTGCTGGCGGAAACGCAGTTCAACCTGCGGCGCTGACGCAGGGACGGGCGGGCCTCGCGATTCGGCTACGGTGATGTACCGTTAAGGGTCGCAGGTCGCGGGTCGCGGGTCGCAAGTCTCGCCGTTCATGACTTGTGACCTGCGACGTGCGACCCTTGACCGTGGACCGTCGACCATGGCATGCCCGAAACCCTGACCGCCCTCGACAACGCCCTCGCCGGCCGCTACCGCCTGCTCGAGCAGATCGGCCGCGGCGGGATGGCCACGGTCTATCGCGCCGACGACCTGCGGCATGGTCGCACCGTGGCCATGAAGGTGCTGCGCCCGGACCTGATGCTCTCGGCCAGCGAGACTACCCGCTTCCTCCGCGAAATCCGCATCGCGGCGCAGCTGAGCCACCCGGGTATCCTCCCACTCTTCGACTCCGGGGAAGTGGCAGTCGAGCGTCAAGCGTCTGGCGTCGAGCGCCCGACGCCCGACGCCCGACGCCCGACCCTCCTCTTCGTCACCATGCCCTTCGTCGCCGGGGAGTCGCTTCGACAGCGGCTCACGCGCGAAGGTCGTCTCCCCACGGACGAGGCCGTGGCCATCGGCCGGGCCGTGGCGCAGGCGCTCGACTACGCGCACCGCCAGAATGTGGTGCACCGCGACATCAAGCCCGAGAATATCCTCATTCACGAAGGACAGCCGGTGGTGGCGGATTTCGGCATTGCCCGGGCCATTACGGCCGCCGCCACCGAAAATGTGACCGAGCGCGGCCTCGCCATCGGCACACCCGCCTACATGAGCCCCGAGCAGATCAGCGCCGAGCGCGAACTCGATGGCCGCTGCGACATCTACGCCCTGGGCTGTGTACTGTACGAACTGCTCGCCGGTACGCCGCCCTTCGACGTGTCGAGCCGGCGGCCGCTCCTGCTGCAGCATCTCGTTGATCCCGTTCCGTCGATCCGCATCAGACGTCCCACCGTCACGCCCTCGGTGGAGCAGGCGCTCATGCGAGCCCTCGCCAAGGACCCCGGCGATCGTTTCGAGACTGCCGCGCAGTTTGGCGAGGCGCTCACCGAACGGATTACGGCGCCAGTCATGCCGCCCAGGCCCGAGCGCACGCTCGCGGTGCTGCCCTTCGCCAACCTGAGTTCCGAATCGGACACTGAATACCTCAGCGACGGCATCACCGAGGAACTGATCAATGCACTGGCCAATGTTGACGGGCTCCAGGTCAGCTCGCGCAGCGCGGTCTTCCGCTTCAAGGGTGCACGCGAGAATGCCCGCGACCTTGGCGAGCAGCTCGGTGTCCAGACCGTGCTCGAGGGATCGGTGCGCCGGGCGGGCGACCGGCTGAGGATCGTGGCGCAGTTGAGCGACGTCACCGAAGGCCGGCTGCTCTGGTCGGAACGATTCGACCGGCAGGTCGGCGACATCTTCGAGCTCGAGGAGGAGATCGCCCAGACCATTGTGTCGGTGTTGCGTGCCCGCTTCCTCGGCGACTTCGCCGATCCCACGCCCCGGCGCTATACGGAGAACGTGAAGGCCTACAACCTCTATCTCAAGGGACGCTTCGCCTGGAACCAGCGCACCCAGGCCGGGCTATTGGAGGCGATCCGCTTCTTCGAGGCAGCCATCGCCGAGGACCCCGGCTACGCGCTCGCGTATACCGGGCTCTCGGACAGCTACGCGCTGCAGGTGGATTACCGAGGGGCGCCTGTGACCGAGGGCATGCGGCGCGCACGTGAAGAGGCACACCACGCGCTGGAGCTGGATGACCGGCTCGCCGAGGCTCACACCTCACTGGCCTGGGTCACCTTCATCCATGACTGGAACTGGGAAGCAGCGGGGCGGGAGTTTGCGCGTGCCATCGAGCTCAACCCACGCTATGCCTCCGCGCGGCAGTGGCATGCCTGGTACCTGGTCGCGATGGGGCGGGTGGAGGAAGCACTGGCCGAGGGCCGCATGGCCGAGGAGCTGGATCCGTCCAGCCTTCCGATCCACGGCAACCTCGGATGGCTTTACCAATATGCTCGGCTCTGGGAAGAGTCGGCGCGCCGGCTCCGCCGATCGGTGGCGCTCAATCCGACCAACGATGAAAATGTCTGGGCGCTTGGCGTCGCACTCATGGAACTCGGAGAGTACGACCAGGCCGAACAGGTCCTGCGTGACGCCGAAGCACTGGCAACCGCCAATTACCATGCCTTCGCCACGCTGGGGCGCCTTGCCGTCAGGCAAGGCAAGCGAGAGGACGCGGAGGCGCGCCTGCGCCAGCTGGAGCAGATTGCGCGGGATCGCTACGTCTCGCCGGTGGATTTCATCCGGCTCCACATCGGACTCGGAAACAACGACGCGGTTTTCCACTGGATGGAGGAGGCCTATGCGGAGCGCCGCGGCTGGCTCTCCTATCTCAAGGTGGATCCGATGGTCGACCCGCTGCGATCCGATCCGAGATTCGGAGGGTGGTTGAGGAGGATGGGGCTGGACTAGGAAGGTCGTAAGTCATATGTCGTACGACGTATGACTTACGACTCTTCCTCCGCTCGCACGCCCCAATAGTCTTTCAGCGTCCTCACAATCACCGGCAACCCGCGGAACACGCAGAAAAACACCGCGAGCCAGGTCACCCACTGGAAGATGCGCAGCAGTGTGCCGGTCGGCTGGTCCATGCCGGCCAGGGCGCGGGTGAGTGCCAGGCCGCAGAACGCAATCACCTTGGTCACCGCGTAGCCGGTACGCATGAAGGTGGAGCCCACCAGAAAGCGTCCAAGCGGGGTCTTGTGCTGCGCGAAGGGCGCGACCTCGCCAACGAGCAACGGCTGCTTCGCAAGAAGACCGATGAGGCGATGAAGATCGCCGATCCGAAGCGGCGGGAAGACGAGCTTCGGACACTCGAAAAGCGGCAGCGAGAGCTGGCGCAGAAGTCGGAAGAC
>CBINCZ010000144.1:0-6238 GCA_966249295.1 uncultured Gemmatimonadales bacterium | reverse complement strand
TCAATGAGATGATCCGCAACCTGCGCGACACCACGCGGAAGAACACGGAACAGGATTGGCTGAAGACCAACCTCGCCAAGTTCAGCCGCATGCTGCAGGGCCAGCGGGACCTCACCGCTGTGTCCGAGCTGATCCTCTCCGACCTCGCCCCGCTGGTCGCTGCCCACCACGGCGTGTTCTACCTGGTGGAAGGGCACGGCGACGATACCCGGCTCGAGCTGCTGGCGAGCTACGCCAACGAGGGACGCCAGGACAGCCCGCGCTCGTTCCGGCTGGGTGAGGGGCTGGTGGGGCAGTGCGCCGTGGACCGCCGGATCCTCATGGTGAACGAGGTGCCGGGCGACTACATCCGGATCAACTCCGGGCTGGGCGCCGCGGTGCCGCGCAACATCGTGGTCATCCCGGTGCTGTTCGAGGGAAACGTGAAGGCGGTGCTCGAGCTGGGAACTTTCGAGCCGGTGGACGAAATCCGGCTCAACTTCCTGGAACAGCTCGCCGAGAGCATCGGCATCGTGCTCAACACCATCGTTGCCAACATGCGGACGGAGGAACTGCTCAAGCAGTCGCAGGCCCTGACCGAGAGTCTCCAGTCCCAGCGCGAGGCGTTGACCGAAACCAACCAGCGGCTGGAGCAGCAGACCCGTTCGCTGCAGCAGTCGGAAGAGCTCCTCAAGAAGCAGCAGGACGAGCTGCAGCAGACCAACCTCGAGCTGGAGGACAAGGCCCGGCTGCTCTCGATGCAGAAGACCGAGGTCGAGCAGAAGAACCGCGAAGTGGAGCAGGCCAAGGTGGCGCTGGAGGACAAGGCGGAGCAGCTGGCGCTCACCTCCAAGTACAAGTCCGAGTTCCTGGCCAACATGTCGCACGAACTGCGGACTCCGCTCAACAGCCTGCTGATCCTCTCGCAGATCCTGTCCGAGAACGGCGAGCAGAACCTGACCGAGAAGCAGGTGGGGTACGCCCAGACCATCCACTCCTCGGGGTCGGACCTGCTGGACCTCATCAACGACATTCTCGATCTCTCGAAGATCGAGTCGGGCACCATGGCGGTAGATGTCGGCAATGTCTCGTTCGCCGACCTCCAGCGCTTCGTCGACGGGACCTTCCGCCAGATGGCGGACCTCAAGCAGCTCGACTTCAACGTCGAGCTGGCCGACGACCTGCCCATTACGGTCCAGACCGATGCCAAGCGCCTGCAGCAGGTGCTCAAGAACCTGCTCTCCAACGCGTTCAAGTTCACTGAGCGCGGCAGTGTCGCGCTCCGCGCGGAAGTGGCCACCGAGGGCTGGAGTGCGGGGCAGGCGCATCTCGATGCTGCCGAGACGGTCATCGCCTTCAGCGTGACCGACACCGGCATCGGCATTTCACGGGACAAGCACGCCGTCATCTTCGAGGCCTTCCAGCAGGGCGACGGCACCACCAGCCGGAAGTACGGTGGCACCGGGCTCGGTCTCTCCATCAGCCGGCAGATTGCCCGGCTCCTCGGCGGCGAGATCTGCCTCGAGAGCCAGCCCGGCACGGGGAGCACGTTCACCCTGTACCTGCCGTCAACCTTCCCGCTCGAGGTAGAGGAGAGCGAGCCGGTCGGCGAGCGGCCGGCCATCGAAGCGCCCAAGGCAACGCTGGGGTCCCGGCTCACTATCCTGCCGACGGTCGAGCGCACCATCGGGGACGATCGCGCCGCGATCCTCCCGGGCGACCGCGTGCTGCTCATCGCCGAGGATGATCCCGCCTTTGCGCAGATCCTGCTCGACCTCGCCCGCGAGCACGGCTTCAAGGGAATCGTGGCCCAGCGGGCGGACCAGGCGCTTGCGCTCGCACGTGAGTTCCTGCCCACAGCGGTGACGCTGGATCTCCGGCTGCCGGATGCCGATGGCTGGACCATTCTCGACCGGCTCAAGCACGATGCGGCAACACGCCACATCCCGGTTCACGTGATCTCGGTGGAAGAGAACTGGCAGCGCGGCATCCGCCTTGGCGCCATCGACTTCCTTACAAAGCCTGCCAGCCGGGACAGCATCGCCGAGTCATTGAAGTCGCTGACTGAATTCGTGAGCCGGCCGGTCAAGCGCCTGCTCGTGGTCGAGGATGATGCAACCCAGCGGACGAGCATCACCTCGCTGCTGGAAGGCGATGATGTGGAGACGACGGCCGTGGGCAGCGGAGCCGAGGCGCTCGATGCACTGCAGTCCCGGCAGTTCGACTGCATGGTGCTCGATCTCGGACTCCCCGACATGACCGGCTTCCAGCTGGTCAAGCGGGTGAAGAGCGAGGTCGGCCTCCGGCGACTGCCGACCGTGGTCTACACCGGCAAGTCACTCTCGCGGACCGAGGAGCTGGAGCTCGGGCGCCTGGCGGAGTCGGTGGTGATCAAGGATGCACGCTCGCCGGAGCGGCTCCTGGAGGACACTTCGCTTTACCTGCACCGGGTCACCGAGCGCCTGCCCGAGTCCCGCCAGCTCATGCTGGAGCGGGTGCGCCAGCAGGATCCCGCGCTGGCCGACCGGACCGTGCTCATTGTGGATGACGACGTGCGCAACATCTTTGCGCTCACGACACTGCTGGAACGGAGCGGCATGAATGTCGTCCACGCCGAAAGCGGCCGGGAAGGACTGGCCCGTCTCCAGGAAGTGCCGGGCATCGATATCGTCCTCATGGACGTGATGATGCCGGAGATGGATGGCTACGAGACCACCCGTGCCATCCGGGAGCAGCCGAGGTTCCGGAAGCTTCCCGTGATCGCGGTGACGGCCAAGGCCATGAAGGGTGACCGCGAGAAATGCATCGAGGCCGGCGCGGTGGACTACATCGCCAAGCCGGTGGACACCGACCAGCTTCTCTCGCTGCTTCGGGTATGGCTGCACCGGTAGCCGCGCCGGATCCGGCCGATGCCGGGCTGGCCGTCCGCATCCTCCTGGTGGACGACCAGCCCGCCAACCTGGTTGCCCTCAAGGCCATCCTCGAGGGGATCATCCCGCACATTGTCCTCGCGCGCTCCGGGCGCGAGGCGCTGAAGCAGCTGCTGCTCGCCGATTTCGCGGTCATCCTCCTCGACGTGAAGATGCCGGACATGGACGGCTTCGAGACCGCCACCCTCATCCGGCAGCGGGAGCGTTCGCGGGACACGCCCATCATCTTCCTCACCGCCGCCGACCGCGATGCCCAGATGGCAGTGCGCGGCTACGCCGTAGGCGCGGTGGACTACCTCATCAAGCCGGTGGTGCCGGAGTTCGTGCGCTCCAAGGTGTCGGTGTTCGTCGAGCTGGCGCGCAAGAACGCCGAGCTGGTGCGGCAGGCGGAGCGGCTCAAAACCAGCGAGGAGGCGGCCCGCCAGCTGGCCATGGCGCAGAAGGCGCTGATCCGCGACCTCGAGCACAAGAACCATGAGCTGGAGAGCTTCAGCTACGCGGTGTCCCATGACCTGCGCGCGCCGCTCCGCCGGGTGGAAGGCTTTGCCCGCGCCCTCGAGGAGACCGGCGAGGTCAGGTCCAATATCGGCACCCGTTTCCTGGGGAACATCAGGACCAGCATTATCCAGATGGGCCAGTTGATCGATGACGTGATCCACCTGGCCCGGGTCACCAGCGCCGAGCTCCGGGACCAGGAAGTGGACCTCAGCGCGGTGGCGAGCGTGGCACTCGACCAGCTGCGGCAGGCGGAGCCGGAGCGGACCGTGATCACCGTCATCCGTCCCGGACTGATCGTGCAGGGCGACGGGCGGCTGCTCCGGATCGCGCTGGAGAACCTGCTGCAGAACGCCTGGAAGTTCACCGGCAAGCGCCCCGATGCCAGGATCGAGTTCGGCGCCCATCTGGATGGCGGCGAGCCGACCTATTATGTCCAGGACAATGGCGTCGGCTTTGACATGGAGTTCGCCGGCCGCCTCTTCGGTCCCTTCCAGCGGCTGCATCGCTCCGAAGAGTTTCCCGGCACCGGCATCGGCCTCGCCACGGTCCGCCGCGTCATCCACCGGCACGGCGGGCGGGTGTGGGCGGAGGCGAAGCCGGGGGAGGGGGCGAGGTTTAGTTTTACGCTGAGAGCTGAGAGCTGAGAGCTGAGAGCTGAGCGCGAGCGCAGCTAGATTTGCGTAGCTCTTAGCTCTTAGCTCTTAGCTCTCAGCTCTTAGCTCTCAGCTCCCAGCTCCCACGCGAACGTGGCGGAACTGGCAGACGCGCAGGACTTAGGATCCTGTCCCGCAAGGGGTCCGGGTTCGACTCCCGGCGTTCGCATGGGGAGAGGGCCAGGGGCTAGGGGATAGGAATTAGGGGCCAGGGCCGAAGGACGGAGGCCCGTCTCGCAACCCTAACCCCTGATCCCTAATCCCTAATCCCTAACCCCTAACCCCTAATTCACCCGCTCCATCTCCCCGCATGTCATCGGCGTAAATGGCGCCATCGAGGCGTGCATGTGCACGTTCCGGCTGCCAAGGTTCAGCCAGTTCACCAGCTCGTCCACGGATGCCACGTTGGCGCCGAGGAAGGTGTTGGCCGCCGTGAGGAGGTCGGCCAGCGGCCGGCTGGCCTGATAGTTGACCACACCCGCACGGTTCGCCACCGGGAAGTCATTACCGGTCGGGGGCGCCTCGCCCGCCACCGTCAGGTCTGCGTTGAGGCTGATGAGGACCGCACCCCCATCGGCGCAGGTGGGATTGACATGGATATGTTGCGGGATGTGCTGCGACGGATCGAGACCCTCGGCGTGCACGGTTACGACCAGGTAGCCACCTGCGATTTCGACCTTGACGATGCCGTGGTCGCTGCTGCCGTTCATCGGTGCCAGCCGCGCCTGAAAGAGCTGACGGGATGCGGCGGCGCCGGGTGCATACGGGGCCTGGGCCAGCGCCGCGGTCTGGCTCGTTGCGGCGGCGTCCGCCGGCGCCGTAGTGTCGTTGCACGCAGTGGCAAGCGAGAGGGCCGCACCCGCCAACGCGGCCGCGCGCATGAAATTGCACTTCATCGGGCTTCTCCTGGAAAGGGACTGTATTCCAGGTACGACAAACGGCGGCGCTGGGGCTCATGGAGGGTCGAGGGTCGAGGGGTCGAGGGTCGAGCGTCGAGCGTCGAGCGTCGAGCGAAGGCTGAGAAGAGCTACAAGCCATCGGCTAGCTCAGTGCCCCCGCCAGGTCCCGCTCCAGGTCCGCCGCGTCCTCAATCCCGACCGAGATGCGCAACAGCGCATCCGAAATCCCCGCCACCGCCCGCGCGTCCGCGTCCATGGATGCGTGCGTCATGGTAGCCGGATGGGCAATCAGACTCTCGACGCCTCCGAGCGACTCTGCCAGCGTGAAGTAGCGAAGCCGGGAGAGAAACGGCTCCACGGCCGGCTCACCTTCCGCCAGCTCGAAACTGATCATTGCCCCGAAGCCGAGCTGCTGCACTTGCGCAAGGGAGTGCTGCGGATGTGACGGCAGGCCAGGGTAGTACACTCGCGCGACCCCGCCATGCCGATCCAGCATGGCGGCAATCCGCTCGGCGTTTTCGACGTGAACGCGCATGCGCGCGTCGAGCGTGCGCAGGCCACGTAACGTGAGGAAGCTGTCGAACGGCGCGCCAGCCAGGCCCAGACAGTTGGCCCACCAGGCGAGTTCCTCATGCACGGCTGCATTCCGGGAGACCACCGCGCCGCCCACGACGTCGCTGTGACCATTGAGGTACTTCGTGGTTGAATGCACTACGACGTCGGCACCCAGTTCGATGGGCCGCTGGAGCGCGGGTGACAGGAACGTGTTGTCTACCACCACGAGCGCGCCAGCACTATGTGCCGCGTCGGCGATTGCCCTGATGTCCGTCAGCCGCAGCAGCGGATTGCTCGGCGTCTCGATCCAGACCAGCCTGGCGCCGCTGGACCGTACCAGGTCCGCCGCGCCCGGGGCGGTCAGGTCGCCACGCCGCAGCGTGAAGTGTCCCTTGCCGGCCAGGCCCACCAACGCGCGATGCGTGCCGCCGTAGCAATCGTGCGCAGCCAGCATGACGTCACCAGGCTTGAGCAGTTGCAGCACCAGCGCGACTGCCGACATGCCCGAGCTTGTGACGATGCCACCCGCGCCGCCTTCCAGGCCTGCCAGCGCCTCCGCCAGGTGATCGCGCGTGGGGTTCCCGGACCTGGTGTAGTCGTAGGCGCCTTTTCGCCCGAAGCCCTCGAATGCAAACGTGGAGGAGAGATGAATTGGCGGCACCACTGCGCGGTGATGCTGGTCGGTGGCGATGCCGGCGCGCACGGCGCGGGTTGCCGATCGGGC
>CBINCZ010000143.1:0-6263 GCA_966249295.1 uncultured Gemmatimonadales bacterium | reverse complement strand
GTCGTACGCGGCCTTGGCGTCGTGCGCCAGCTCGCCCGGGCCATGCTCGTGCCAGCGAAGCCGCTCCGGGGCGAGCCCCAGGCCCTGGTGCCATTCCATGCGCCATTCGCGCCAGCGCTCGAACCATTCGGCGTCGGTGCCCGGCTTCACGAAGAACTGCATCTCCATCTGCTCGAATTCGCGCGTCCGGAAAATGAAATTGCCCGGCGTGATCTCGTTCCGGAACGCCTTGCCGATCTGCGCGATCCCGAACGGCACCTTCTGGCGCGAGGCCTGGAGCACGTTCAGGTAATTGACGTAGATCCCCTGCGCCGTTTCGGGCCGGAGGTAGATGACCGCGGCCTGCTCTTCCACCGGCCCCATGAATGTCTTGAACATGAGGTTGAAGAGCCGGGGCTCGGTGAGGTCACATGTCGTATGCTCGCCCGGATGCTTGCTCGGCTTCTGGGGACAGGCGGCGGTGTCCAGCTGGTCGGCCCGGAAGCGCGCCTTGCAGAATCGGCAGTCCACCAGCGGATCGGTGAAGCCGGCGACATGGCCGGACGCTTCCCAGACCCTGGGATGCATCAGGATCGCCGCATCGATCCCTTCGATGTCGTCACGGGCATGCACCATGGCACGCCACCAGCGATCCTTCACGTTCTTCTTCAGCTCGACGCCCAGCGGGCCGTAGTCCCAGACCGAGCCGAGACCACCGTAGATCTCGGACGACTGGAACACGAAGCCCCGCCGCTTGGCGAGCGAGACCAGCTTTTCCATCACGTTGTCAGATTGAGCCATGGCGGGGCGGAAGATACCGGCGCTGAGGGGGGCTAATCAAGCAGGACGGGCCTCAGTGCGCAGGCGCGAGCACGAGTGCATCCACTGGGGCGGATGAGTCCGGTGTGAGCTGCAACCAGGCCAGGCGCCCCTGCAGCCAGAGGTGGAACTGGTCCCGATAGTGTGCCGAGAGCGGATTTCCAGACTGCCCCGCCGGCAGGATGAACCAAGCGCCGTTCTGGTTGCCCATGTCGGCCAGGAAGCGCATCGACGGCCCCTCGGTGCAGGTCCACGGAATGGCATCGCCACCGGAGGTGCAGAGGTTGACCGTATAGTCACCGCCCGGCACCTCTATCGGCCCGATGTTGAGACCTGCCAGGCGGCCCAGGAGCGGCACGTCTCCGAGGGGGTGCCTCTGAAGCAGCCGATGGGCCCGGCCCCATGGCCAGCGGGCGCGCGGGTCGCCAAGGGCCGTGCGCATCGCCCGCGTAGCGAGCGAATCGAAGCCCATCGCGGATCCGTCAGCGAGGCGGATCGAGTCGCTCCGCATCCAGCGATGCTGGGCTGCCCAGCTGGCCGGGCCGGCGGCGGGAATGCGCCCCAGTTCGTCCCGTACCGCGTCGCTCCAGCGCCAGAAGAGCGTCGGTGCCTGCAGGTCGCCGCGCATTGACCCATCCCAACGCTCCAGCAGACTTGCCGCCGATGAATCTCCGACTGTCACGGCAGCGCGCGCCGCAATGCCTTTCATCCGGACGGCAAAGACGCTGCGCACGTCCATCTGCATTCGCGCGGCAGTTGTCACCGACACCGACGAATCGGCCGAGAGCATCTCGCGTATCCGCTCGGCGCGGTAGGGCGAGGCCCACGCCGTGGAGAGGAAATGGGGATACTCGGGTCCCACGATCCTGTTGTTGGAGGTCACGTAGAACGGCGCTCCATCCAGGGCGGACGGCAGCTTGGCAGGCGATACGTATCCCTGCCACACCGAATCGACGGTCCATCCTGGTCCGGAACCGCCGACTCCGTCTTCCGCCCGCACCGGCACCCCGCCCGCCACCGTGTAGCCGATATGACCGGCGGCGTCGGCGTATGTCATGCCCAGCGTTGGGGCCTCCACGTCGGCAAGCGCGGCACGGAAGCTTGTCCAGTCGTGCGCCTTCATGAGAGCGAGCGACGCCAGGAGTCCCGCTGGTGTCGCGTCCTGTCCGGTCCATCGTCGCGCCACACCCGTGAGCGGCGATCCGCTGATCCAGCGCACGATCGGTCCATTGCTGGTGCGCCGCCGCTCATACTCGGCGGCGCTGTCGCCCTTCACTCGCAACGTCTCGGCGATCGCTGTCACAGGCGCCCAGCCGCCCGGGCGGCGCACGCGAGTGGTGTCGAGCGAGAACTCTTCCAGCACTTCGTCCGCATCGTCCACGTAGGACGCGGTCATCCCCCAGGCGATCTCGCGATTCCGCCCGATCACGATCCCCGGCACACCGGGAATGGTGACTCCTTCAGCATCAATCCCCGGTGCGTGCAGCACCGCGAGATACCAGATGGAGGGAACACCGAGGGGCAGATGCGGATCGTTGGCGAGTAGCGGAAGCCCGGACGTAGTGCGAGAGCCGGCGATGACCCAGGAGTTGGAGCCCCTGGCGGACGCGAGAGCCGGGACGCGGGACACGGATGGGAGGCCGGGCGTCGAGCGCTTCATATCGCTTTCTGCGTGACTCGCGTCCCGCGTCCCGCGTCCCGACGCGGGAGCCGGAATTACAACGGGAGCGCCCTCCGGCCACGACGGCGCGAGCAGTGAGTCGGCACCAGGCCCAAACAGCCGCACGGCGTTGGCGCGGATGCGTTCGTCACCCAGGTTGTGGAGTTGCTTCGCCTCGAGGAGGAGAATGGCATAGGTGTCCTCGTTCTGCCATGGCTCCGCCGGCAGCCGCAGGAGACGATGTTCCAGCGAGGGGCCACCCTGCTCGAGCCACGCGTTCACTCCGCGGGTGTAGGCGTCGAGCAGCGGCTTCAAGTCGGCCGGCGTCGTCCTGCTGGCTCGCCGCGCCAGCATTCCCAGCTCCCAGTCGCGCGCCGCGCTGTCCGCGCTACGGGCGCGCGCGCCGAACAGTTCAGCCAGGCGGCCCTCGGCGGCACGGCGCATGAGATCCATCTGGAAAAAGCGGTCACGGGCGTGGAGATAGCCGAGAGCGGCATGGAGGTCGGTCTCGGTGGCGGCCGTGATGGTGGGAATGCCGAGGGAGTCGAACGTTACGCGAACGCTATCCGCCACAGCCGCCAGGCGAACCGTGCCACTGGAATCGGGAACAGTTGACCGCAACCAGAGCCACGCGGCGAGCGCCGCGAGGACCACGACCAGCAGCAGACCTGTCAGGACGCGGCGCAGCAGGCGCATGCCGGCTTCAGCTCACCTCGATGATCTGGTCACGCCGAGTCCCGACGCTGACATATTGAATGGGCGTCTCCGCCAGCGCCTCCAGGCGGTGGAGGTACGCGCGGGCGGCAGCAGGAAGATCTTCCAGCCGGCGCGCGTCGGAGGTCGGCGCCTGCCAGCCGTCCAGCTCCTCGTACACCGGCTTCACCCGCTCCAGCAACTCGACTTCATCGGGGAACTCCTCGCACGCCTTGCCGTCCAGCGTGTAGCCCACGCACACCGGAATGCGCTCGAAGCCATCGAGCACGTCGAGCTTGGTCACGGCGAGACCGGTGAGTCCGTTAACCCGCACGGCATAGCGCACCACGATGGCGTCGAACCAGCCGCAGCGGCGGGGCCGCCCCGTGACGGCGCCGAACTCACCACCTGCCTTGCGGAGCCGCTCATCGTCTTCGGCACTCGCTGCTGATGGCAGCGGACCATTGCCCACCCGCGTGGTGTAGGCCTTCACCACGCCAAGCACGCCGTCGATGCTGGTAGGGCCAATCCCTGCCCCGACGGCCGCGCCGCCCGCGGTAGTGCTGGAGGAGGTGACGAAGGGATAGGTGCCGTGATCGAGGTCAAGCAGCGAGCCCTGGGCGCCCTCGAGCAGGACACGCTTGCCGGCCCGAAGTGCGCGATGGAGCAGCAGCCCGGTGTCGGCGGTCAGGCCGGCAAGGCGGGGCGCGTACCGGGAGAGGAGGGTTACATGCTCATCCAGCGAGGCCCGCTCCATGGCGCCCATCATCTCCAGCGCCCGGTTGGCGCGCGCCACGCGCTCCCGGAGGAACGACTCCAGGCGCCCCATGTCACGGAGATCGCCCACACGCACCCCGCGCCGCCCGACCTTGTCCTCGTACGCCGGCCCGATCCCCTTCCCCGTGGTCCCGATGCCCTGGCTCTTCTCGCTCGCGGCATCCAGCAACTTGTGATAGGGCAGCACCAGATGGGCGCGATCGGACACGAACATGCGCCCCTCTGTGACGATGCCACGCTCGCGCAGCGCGTCGAGTTCCGTGAACAGGGTAACCGGGTCCACCACCACGCCGTTGCCGATGACGCAGGTGGCACCGGCGTGCAGGATCCCGGAGGGGATCTGGCGCAGGATGAACTGCGAATCGCCGGTGACCACCGTATGGCCGGCGTTGGCCCCGCCCTGGTAGCGCACGACGAAGTCAGCCTGCTCGGCCAGGACATCGACCAGCTTGCCCTTGCCCTCGTCGCCCCATTGGGCACCCACGACCACGGCGCAGCGTGTCCGCTCGTCGAACATCCGGTCCTCGTCTCGGCAAAAAAAAGAGCCCCCGTGGGGGCTCGTGCATCCTCATGCAAAGATAGGGGAAGATCGGGACGGGGTCAAACAGGCTGTTGGCTGTTGGCTGCTGGCTGTTGGCGGCTCGGCGGCTCGGCGGTTCGGCGGCTCGGCGGCGTAGCTTGCCCCGAGCGCAGCGAGGGGGCGGCTCGGCAAAGCGCCACGGTGATGCGACCGCGAGCGACATGCCAAGTCGAGCCGGCAGAAAGCAGCCAGCAGCCAGCAGCCAGCGACCATCATCGTAGGCCACCCAGCCACGCCCCGATGGCGCGCGCGGTGTCGAAGGTGCTCCCCGCCGCCACATCCCGCCCAGTGTGCACCCGGCGGAGCGTATCCCAGTCGAGTCGAGCCAAGGTCACGGCTCGAGCGCCTGCCATCGCGAACGCTTGGCTATCCACCATGATGCCCGGGAGCAATCGCCGCTGCCGGACGCTTGTTCCCGGCACGCTGAGCAACTGCGCGAACCGCGTCGCCAGCTGCGCGCCGAGGCGGTCGTGCGAGACAATGGCGATACTGCCGACGTCGTCCACCGTATCCACATTGAGGATGTCCCGGCCCCGTACGAGCTCCGGCGTCTGCTGCGCCAGGATGCGCGCGCCTACCAGGCCGAACTCCTCCGCGCCGGTGAAGATGAAGCCGGTTCGCTCATCAGAGGTCTCCGCTGCCACGAGTGCCGCGACCAGGCCCGAGCCGTTGTCCAGGGCACCCGTGGTGCGGCCCTTGAGCCGCCCGCGGGCACAGAGCACGCTCGCTGCAAGCGAGAGGCCGCATGCGGCCGCCACCACCCAGACCGACGGCACAACGAACAGCCGGGCCACGGCGAGCCCGAGCATCACTGCAACGCCAAGCAGTGCGATGCCGATGGCCACCAGTCGTCCCGCCATGCTCTGGCGCTGGGCCTTGGTGTCCACATGGGCCACGATCCACCGCTCGATCAGGGCATCGGGACGCTGGATAATCAGGTTTGCATCCTCGCGCTGGTCGCCTCGCGCCGGCGCCCAGCCGAGGGCGATCGCCACGGCCACGGTGCCGAGCGCAGCAAGCCCCACCACCCAGACGGCGAGCGAGGCCCATGACGGCGCACCAGCCATGAGGAGCAGCGGGATCATCAGGATGGTGAGCCAGCCAAGACCTGCGCCGAAGACAGGAAGCGCATTGAGCGTCCCGGTGGAAAAGGCAAAGCGCTGGACCTCCACCTGGAAACCCAGCGCCTGCATATGTTCGGACAGCAGCCGTCGCGCTTCAGCTGCCTCCGGCGTGCCGGCCTCCCGCTCCAGCGACAGCAGCGCAGTGATGAGTTCGTCGGTGCCGCTCGGCGGGATCTCAGCTGGAGGCACCCGCGCCCCGCTGTGCCGCCCGTGCGGTCGCATCGTCCACCACGCCATCGGCGGTCAGCTGGGCCAGGTGCTGGCCGAACGTCTGCATGACATCGGAATCGGCCATCAGCTTCCGCAGCTTGGCGGGCGCCGGCGTTCCCCGGAGCAGGTCGCGCGCGTTGTCGGTGACCAGCAGCATTTCCACGGCGGCGACCCGTCCCTCGCCATCCTTCCGCGGCAGCAGCTGCTGCGCGACGACAGCGCTCAATGACTCCGCCAACCGCATGCGACCGATCTCCCGCTCCTCTGCAGGGAACATTGCCACGCAGTGCTGCACCGTGGACACCACGTCGGGCGTGGCCATGGTGCCTATGACCAGCAGCCCCGATTCGGCGGCCTTGAGCGCGGTGCTGAGGGTCGTCGCATCGGTGATGTCGCCCAGCACCACGACGTCGGGATCCTG
>CBINCZ010000142.1:0-6273 GCA_966249295.1 uncultured Gemmatimonadales bacterium | reverse complement strand
AAGATGCGCGGCGAGCTGACGATGGCCGCTTGCTCCGGATGCGCCACCGGCACCTTGATCACTTCAATGCGGAAGTGCGCCGAGTTGGGGTCTTCCTCGGGCGAGAGGTTGCTGCAGCCCGGGAGCTCGCTGGGCGAACGCACCCGCGAGGAGCCGGAGATGTAGACGTACACATTCTCGGGATCCTTGGGATCCACCAGCACCGTGTGCGTGTGCGAGCCGCGGCAGGTCTGCACGTTGCCGACGTTCTTCGGGTGGGCGATGTCGCTGATGTCGAAGATGCGGAGCCCGCGGAGCCGCTCCGTGCTCACCGTGTCCTGCACGCCCTGCGTGCCGCAATCGATGCGGCCGCTCAGCCCCTCACCGGAAATGTAGAGCAGGTTCCGGTAGACCGAGACGTCGCTCTGGGATGCCGGGCAGATGTAGCCGGTCTCCAGCCTGGGCGCCTTGGGATTGGAGATGTCCCAGATCTGCCAGCCGTTGTAGTTGCCCTGGATGGCGTACTTGCCAAGGAAGGCGAGGTCCGAGTTGGTGTTGTCGAACCCTTCGGGCTTCGGGGTCTGGGAAAGAATGTTGAGGTTCCATACCACTTCGCCGGCGTCATGCAGGCCGGCCTTCAGGCCCACGCGCGGGTCCGGCTTGGGCGCGGCCGCCGACATGTTGGCGCTGCTGCCGCCCGACGACGGCGAAGGCGTGGCGCTGTACGACGACGTGGTGGACTGGGAACAGGCCGCAAGGACGACCAGTCCGGCGGTCAGTGACGCCGCGAACAGCGAGGTGGAACCGGATCGGCCCCTCGCGCGGCGGGCCTCGAACAGGGATACCATGGCAGATTCCTCTGGTAGGACGGGGTGGGGACTATGGGTTCGCGTCCGCAGGCTGCGGCCCGAACAGCTGGGCCACCAGCATCTTCTGCATCCGCGTGATCTCGCTCGTCTGGTCGGCGCTGATGTCGTTGGCGAGCTTGAACGTGAGCTGGTCCTGCGCCGCACCATAGGTGCCGAACAGGTCATCGACCATCGAGACGGCGCCCTGGTGGTGCTGGATCATGAACTGCAGAAAGAGCTTGTCGAACTCCTCGCCGCGGGCCTGGTCCAGCTGGTGCATCTGCTCGGCGCTGAGCATGCCGGGCATCAGCATGTGATGGTCGCCGTGCATCATCATGCCCATGCCGGTGAGGGTATCGGGCACGGGGACCTCCTGGTTGCGATCCCGCAGCCACGACTGCATGATGAGAATCTCGTCGCGCTGGGCATTGATGATCCGGGCGCACATGACCTGCAGCGCGGCACTGGCCCCATGGCTCGGCGCCCACTTGGCCATGACGATGGCCTGGGAGTGGTGGGCAATCATGCCCTTCATGAAGTCGATGTCAGCCTGGGTGTAGGGACGGCGGATACTGTCTGCCCGCGCCCGGGCAATGGCGCCGGCCTCGCCTTGCGCCGCCGTCGGCGCAATCGTTTGGGCATGGCTCGGGACGGCCAGCACGGCCCCAATCAGGGCCCCAACTGCCAGCATCCCGGCCACCCGCCGGGAACCGTGGAACATCATATCAGATCAGTCTCCTGGGTACGGCCGGGCCGACATGGAAGGCACCGGCGGAACACTGGATGGTAGCATTCTGCCGGAAAGGTGCAAGCGTGGGGCAATACGGGGGCGGGGAGGGTGGTGTTTCAGGGAGGAGCTGAGAGCTGTGAGCTCGGCGGCTCGGCGGCTCGGCGGCTCGGCGGCTCGGCGGCTGCGAAGCTCACCACGTGATGTCATTGCGAGCACGCCCAACGGGCGTGCGAAGCAACCTTGCAGCCCGACATCGGAGTCCCCGGCGGCGCTTCGCCCATGAGATCACGGCCAGGGCTGCAAGATTGCTTCGCCTCCCTGCGGGAGGCTCGCAATGACATATTATGCGAACTGCTCAAGCCACGACCCATGACCCATGACCCTCGACCCTCGACCCTCGACCCCCAATGCGTCAATTCTCCAACGTAGCCGCTACAGTCCTCCTCGTCGTAATCAGCCGGGTTGCGTCCGCGCAATCGGCTGACCGGCATCCCCAGGCCAGATATCTGCATGTGCCCGACGTGCCTCACGCCGAGGCGTCGCTGGATGACAAGCCGGTGGCGGTGCCGTTCGTCATTAACGACAGAGTGCTGACGGGGTTTGGTACTGACACGGACCCGGTCGAAACCACGATCGGCGACATCGGCGACGCGCGCTTGCTCCCGGACGGCGGCGTGGCGCTGCTCGACAAGCAGTTGATCAATCTCCGTATCTTCGACAAGGTGGGCCGGCCTCGCCAGACGGTTGGACGTGAGGGCCAGGGTCCGGAAGAGTTTGCGAGGCGGGTCTGGTCCCTGGCGGTGGATGGCACCGGAGCTTTGTACGTGGGCGACCTGAGCCGTTCCGTGAAGCAATTCCGCGGAAGTGCCAAGGGCTACGCCTACGAGCGCGCATGGCGTTTTGATCTGGCCCCTCGATCGATGTGCCTGCTGGACTCGCTGCTTGTCGCGGTCGCTGCTCGCCCAGACAGGTCCGGTCTGCTCCACACATTTCAGCTCAACGGGGGCGGCGGAGCGGATTTCGGCCGCTTCTACGAGTCACCTAATCCCGGCGTCAACCTGGGCTTTAACCTCGGCCTGATTGCCTGCGACGCCCAGCGCCAGCTGATCTACTTTGCACTCGAAGGCGGATTCGGCGAAATCCGGGCCTATCGACCCGACGGGACGCCGGCTTGGCGAAGCTCGATCGACGGGTTCCGCTCCAACATCATCACGAGCGAAGCCAACGGAGGAATGAGCGTTCGCGGCTCGCCTGACGGTGTGCACACGGTTCGCTCGCTCGTCCTTATTCCGGGCGCTGGCCTTCTCGTGCAGGTGGGCTTTGCCTCGCTGGATGACGTGAAGAGCAGAACCGACTTTTCGAAGCTGGTGTCCTTTCTGCTCGATCCAGCAAACGGACACGCCGTGAACCTTGGTACGTCTCTGCCACTGATCGTCGATGCAACGGCTTCGCGGGTGCTCGAGGTGAGCCACGATCCCTTCCCCAGGTTCGAGGTGCATGCAATCAGCGCCAAGCGCTGAGCATCGAGCGTCGAGCGTCATTCCCGTAACCGGAGACCCCCATGCTCCGCTTCTCCCTCACGGTTTTCACTGCAACAGCACTCCTCGCCGCCGCGGCACCACTCGCCGCGCAGACACCGGGCCGGATCGAGCTCCGCGCCTTGGCCGGCGCCGCGCTGCCGCTGGGGCCATCAGACTTCAGCGATCGCTGGAACGTGGGCCCGAGCGGGGCCCTCAGTGTGGGTTATGTGGTTGCTCCGCACACCACCATCGCCGCCGAGTTCGCCTATGCCAGCTATCCAGAGGATCCGCTGGTGCTGCCGGTCGTGTCCGGTACCTCCAGGACCAGCAGTCCACCCACATCGTCCTGGGCTGCGTGGCTCGATGGATCACGCGTTTTCTCTCCGGTAATGTTCGGCCTCGGATCCACGGCGGCCTCGGTGTCGTCGCCTTCGGTGCCTCCCGCACAGGGCTGGGCCTCAGGGTTGGTGCCGGGCTGGATGTGCCTGTCGCATCGCGCCTGGCGGTGGTCTTCGACGCGGCCTTCGCGCACACGTTCCTCCCGTCGAGCGCCGGCGCGTACCCGTTGGCACGGTCGTATTCCTATCTGCCGCTTCGAGCGGGCGTGAGCTGGAGGTAGGGGCGTGAGGCATGGGGCAAGGGGCGCAGAGCTAGAGCCAGAAGCCGACAGCCTGTAGCTTTCAGCTCTCAGCTCTCAGCTCTCAACGCTCAACTCTTAACTCCAACCCCCATGGACCTCCCAAACTCTCCCCTGCCCGACTTCGACGAAGAGATGCGCGCGACTCGGCGCGTGCTGGAACGTGTCCCCAGTGAGAAGGGACAATGGAAGCCGCACCCCAAGTCGTTCCCGCTGGCACATCTGGCCCAGCTGGTGTCCGGGATGCCGGGATGGATCGCCGCGATGCTGAATGAAGGCGCCATCGACCTCGCGGCCAGCAAGGGCTACTCGTTCGAGACCACCGATACGCTCCTGTCAGCGTTCGACCAGAACGTGGAAGCGGCCCGGGACGCCCTGACGGAAGCCACCGAGGAACAGCTGGACGAGCCGTGGTCACTCAAGCACGGCGATCGCGTGCTCTTCACCATGCCAAGGCGCGCCGCCATCCGGCAGACGATTACTCACCTGAGCCATCATCGCGGCCAGCTCACGGTGTACCTCCGCCTGCTCGACGTGCCCGTGCCCTCCGTCTACGGGCCGACGGCGGATGAGAAGATGCCGGGGTTCTAGGGCTTAGGGCTTAAGGCTTAAGGCTTAGGGCTTAGGGCTTGGGGACTCCTCGACCTCCTTCTCAGATAGAACTCGCCCCGCAATGTCCAGTGCGCGCCCTCATCCGCTGACTCGCGCCAGACCCAGTGGAACGAGTCCGCCTTGATCTCGAAGAAGCACCACTGCACCAGGCGGCCGTCCGCTTCGCGATATTCCTGGACAATATCCTTGCCCGCCGCCCGACCGACCATCCGATTGAAAGCGCCGGTGACGGGATTCACCCAGGTGATTCCCCACTCGTCCTTCGCCGGATCGTAGACCCGGAGCGTGGTGCCGTAGAGCGCGCCCCGCGGAGGCGTTGGCTGCCCTGCCAACGAGCCCGCGGCCTTCGACGGGGCAATCCACACATCCTGCACCGCCCTGCCCTCCAGCACCCACCCGAAATGCACCTCGGCCGTGGTCTCGATCTCTGTCTCGCCATGATACAGCAGGCGACCATCCCACTCGCCCACGAACTGGCCATACAGCATCATCGGGTCGGCGCGGTCCGCCGCCGGCCCCGAGGCAATCAGCGCTTCGGCAAGCGACATCAGTTCCCCTCCCGCGACGCGGGCGGCACGACGCCATGCAGCCGGGCATAGACCACCAACTGCCCATAGTGCTCGCAGTTGTGCTCGATGAATGACTCGACCTGTTCGAGATTCTGGCCATCACCAGTTGCAGATGTCCTGGCCAGGGCAGCCGAGACACCGTTCAGCCCGTCGCGCAGCAGCTTGAGCAGGGCGCCCTTGTCGCGGTATTGCGCTTCGTCGTAGGTATTGGCGGAGCCGTCCGGCGATTTCCCTTCGAGTGTGTCGCGGCAGTAGTCATTCCAGTACGCCACGTGCCGCAACTGCTCTGCAAATGTTCGTGTCCCGTCAGCCGGACGGGCGTCGTAGTGTTCCGCCGGCACTTCAGCGGCAAGTTCGGTGAGCTTCTGGCCGATCGCGTTCCAGCGGGTGGTCAGGTACGCATGCATGGCGTGCTCCATCGTGTTCGGGGTGCATGATGACATGGGGCCAAGCTAGCCCCGCACCCTGCGATGGCGCTTCCGATTTCTTGCTCTGGAAAGGCTGGGCTCAGCTGAGCCGGGAAAAGAGCGGAATGGCGGGGGCTATCCGATGCAGCGGCAGGCGCGCTCCACGAGCAACCGCCGAAGGGGATACCCCGAACCTCCGGCCGAAGGCGGTGATGAAATGACTCAGTGAACCGAATCCAGTCGCATAACAGGTATGCGTGACGCTGGCGCCGCGGCGAAGCATCTCTGCGGCATGCCGGAGCCGTACACCCGCGAGATAGCGATGGGGTGGGATGCCGGTCACGTTGCGGAAGACCCGGCTGAAGTGATAGGGACTCATGCCGGCGGTGGTTGCCAGCTCACGGAGAGGAAGCCGTCGGGAGTATTCCGCTTCGAGAAGCTCAACCGCGCGCTCAATGCCTCGAATGACGCTGGCACTGTACTTTGGTGCCTCAGATGGCACCGCCCCGGCCACGGCCATGAACAGTTCGGCCGCGAGCAGGTCGAGCCGAACCTCCTCGCCCGCTCTACACCGATCCAGGCGGCGGCGCAGAAAGTGCGATCGCGCATCCAGCCGGAAGAGCGGCGGCCTGAGCGCCGGCATGCCGGCAGATCGGAGATCCTCAGTTGCCTGCTCCGTCACCGCAATGGACAGGCACTCATCACTCGGCGCCGCGTCATGGTGCAGGCAGCGGTAGCTCATGCCCCGCGTGGTGACGAAGACAGCACCCGGGTCAAGCTGCCACCGGCCACCATTCATGCGCACCTCGAATCCACCCCCTTCGACAAAGTTGATCGAGTCAAAGCGCGACACTTCGTGCTCCGGATCAACATGTGGCACCCCGGGCTCGTGGACGAAACGCCGGAGTGTCACATCGGGGGTGCTGAGGAGCGTAGAGAGCTGGTTCATTACTAGGGGCTAGGGGTTAGGG
>CBINCZ010000141.1:0-6334 GCA_966249295.1 uncultured Gemmatimonadales bacterium | reverse complement strand
GGCGCTTCCTGTCGGTCATCGGGAAGGAAGCCCTGGTCGGCGTCATCAATGGCGTGGTCGTGGGGGTCATCGTCGCCTTCGTGGCGCTTTTCCTTCACCAGGGCCCGATGCTCGGGGTGGTTGTGTTCCTCGCCATGACCGGCAATCTCCTGGTCGCGGGGGTGGCGGGTGCGTTCATTCCCATGGTGCTGGAGCGCCGCGGTGTGGACCCGGCCGTGGCGTCGTCGATCTTCGTCTCCACCTTCACCGATGTCTGCGGCTTCTTCTTCCTGCTCTGGCTCGCCGGCCTGCTGCTGCTCTGAACATGCGGGTCTTCGTCATCTTTTTCCGGCTCGCGCCCTTTCTGCTTGCCTTCTGGCGGGACCGTCGGCGATTCATCCTCGTTGGCGGGCCCGCGCGGCGCAGTCCGGGCGATCATGAGCGCCGGGCGGCGCGGCTTACCCGCACGGTTGCCGACCTGGGGCCGGCATTCATCAAGCTGGCGCAGGTCTTCAGCGCCCGCGCGGACATCCTTCCCGAGCCCTACCTCAGTGCCATCGGCACACTGACCGACAGCGTGCCCCCGCTCGCCCCGGGCGTCGCCGAGACGGTGATCGAGGATGAGTATGGCCAGCCGGTGTCGGCCATTTTTGAGGCCTTCAGCTCCGAGCCGCTTGCTGCCGCCTCGCTGGGACAGGTGCATCGGGCCCGCGTGAATGGGCGTGAGGTCGTCGTCAAGGTGCTGCGCCCGGGGGTCGAGGACATGGTGCGGCGGGACCTGCAGGCGTCGTTCCGGGTGCTCTTCGTGCTCAACGTGCTGTTTCGCAATCATCACGTCCGCGCCATCAGCACTATCGTCGAAGAATTTGCCCGCCGCGTCTGGCTCGAGCTCGACTTCCGCGAGGAGGCCCGCAATGCCCAGCGCCTCCGGCAGAACTTTGCCGACGAGCCACGGGTGGTCATCCCGGAAGTGATCGCAGACCTGGTGCGCCCGCGTGTGCTGGTGCTGGAGTATCTCGAGGGCACCAGGATTGATCGCCTGGATGGCCGGATTGCCAGCGGCGACGTGGATCGTGATGCGGTGCTGGCGACGCTGATCGAGGCCTATATCAAGATGATGCTGCAGGACGGGTTCTTTCACGCCGACCCGCACTTCGGCAACCTCCTCGTGGATGCCCGGGGCCGGCTGGTCCTGCTCGATTTCGGCATGGTGCTCCGGATGGAGCGGGCGACCCAGAGCCGCCTGGTCTCCACCGTCCTGGCCGCATCCCGGCAGGATGTGGATGGCGTGATCAACGGTTTCTACGAGCTCGGCATTCTCGATCCCGATGTGGACCGCGGCACGGTGCGGGATGCCGCGAGGCACCTGCTTGCTGTGACCCTGCGGAGCGACGCCTCGCACGCGCAGATCCAGAGGGTCGTGGAAGACGTACTTCGCACGTTCTATGACTGGCCGTTGATGCTGCCCGCCGAGCTGGTGTATTTCGGTCGCGCGGCGGCGCTGGTGGAGGGGATCGGGCTGCGATACGATCCCGACTTCAATACCATTGCCGTAGCGCGGCCGATGGTCGCTCGCGCTGCCGCCGGCCTCCTGCACAGCGAGCGCGACCCGCGCGCGATGATCGCGGACTGGAGCCTGGAAGCCACCCAGGCGTTCCGGACCATGCGCGAGCTGCTCACGCGAGTCGAGCGGGATGAACTCCGGGTCCGCTGGCACCAGCGCGACACGGTGGAACTGTACCGCGCTATCACCCAGCAGGTACGCCGCCTGGTGCTGGCCGCAGGCGCCCTCACCCTCGCCATCGTCTCGTCCATCATCTATGCGGCGACCCGGAACTTGCCGATCCTGCTGGGAGGCGGATTCGTCGCGGCCGGGCTCTTTTTCCTGGTCCTGGTCCTTCCCGGCCACCTCTTTCAGAATCCGCTGCGTCACCGCCGGCGGCGACCCTTCAGCGCCAGGCGCTAGGCGCTGAGCGCTCTCACAAGCTGCTTGCCCCAACACACCTCTGCGGCCACTTTCCAGTCATGGATGCTGACCGGCTTCTGGCCGATCTGACCGCTGGACGCCCCGCCGCGCTGGCACGCGCCATCACGATGGTGGAAAACGGCCGTCCGGGATTCGAACAGCTCCTCGCGAGCGTGCATCAGCGGCTGGGCCGGGCGCATCGAATCGGGATTACCGGGCCCCCTGGGGCGGGGAAATCCACCCTGACCGAGGCGCTCGTGCGCGCCTATCGGTCAGCGGGCCACCGCGTGGCGGTGGTGGCGGTCGATCCCACCAGTCCCTTCAGCGGTGGTGCGCTCCTGGGCGACCGGATCCGGATGGAATCGGTCGCACTTGATGACGATGTCTTTATCCGCTCGATGGCGACGCGAGGCTCGCTCGGTGGCGTGGCGGTCACCACGCGCGAAGTGTGTGACATCCTGGATGCCGCTGGCTTTGACCGGGTGATCATCGAGACGGTGGGCGTCGGGCAGTCGGAAATGGACGTCTCCCGGGCAGCCGACTCCACAGTGCTGGTGCTGGTGCCGGAGTCGGGCGACGGCATCCAGACGCTCAAGTCGGGCATCATGGAAGTGGCCGACGTCTTCGTGGTCAACAAGGCCGACCGGCCCGGCGCCGACAAGCTGATTCGCGAAATCGAGATCAGCCTCGGCATCCGGCGCGGGCACGCATTTCGCCACGTGCCTGCCCACCATGGGGTGCGGGCTGGCGGCCGCAAGGCGCCCGAGCCGGAGACGGGCGGCTGGAAGCAGCCGGTCATCCAGACCGTGGCGTCCCGGGACGAGGGCACCAGCGCCCTGGTGGAGGCACTCGAGCGCCATTACGAGTGGCTTGGCACGTCAGGGACGCTGGCGGAGCGCCGCCGCCGCCGGATGATGGAGCGCTCACGCGAGGTCTTCGAGCGCGCGCTCAGGCGCTGGATCTGGACCCAGACCGATACGGAAGCGCGGCTCAGTGCCCGCCTCGAGGAAGAGATGACGGGACAGGTTTCGCCGTATGAGGTCGCGGCGGAAGTGCTGGAAGGATTCAAGCAAGGAATTCAGGCATGACCGTGTGGAGTACTGCCGAGCTGGCTGAACGTTACCGCGAGCAGGAACAGGAACTGGAGGCGCTTCGCCGCGAGGTCGCGGAGTGGCGCGCCAGGGCGGCCCGCCAGCCGGTGCGTGACGATACCGACTTCACCACCATCTCCGGCCAACCGCTGGAGATTGCCTACGCGCCCACCGACGTGGCGCCCGGGCTGCCGGAGCGCGCAGGACTGCCGGGCACCTTCCCGTACACCCGCGGCATCCACCCCAACATGTACCGCGGGCGGCTCTGGACCATGCGACAGTTCGCCGGGTTCGGCACCGCCGAGGACACCAACGAGCGGTACAAGTTCCTGCTGTCGCGCGGGCAGACGGGCCTTTCGGTCGCCTTCGACTTCCCGACGCTCATGGGGTATGACTCGGACCATCCCCGCTCCGAGGGTGAAGTCGGAAAGTGCGGCGTCGCAGTGTCGAGCCTGGCTGACATGGAAACACTGTTTGACGGCATTCCGCTGGGCGAGGTCTCGACCTCGATGACCATCAACGGGCCCGCGGCCATGCTGTTCTGCTTCTATGTCGCGGCCGCGGAACGGCAGGGAATTTCGCCGGAGCGCCTGCGGGGCACGGTCCAGAACGACATCCTCAAGGAATACATGGCGCAGCACGCCTGGATCTACCCGGCGGAGCCCGCGCTCAAGATCATCGTGGACATGTTCGAGTGGGCCGCGGAGCACGCGCCCCTCTGGAACACCATCTCCATTTCCGGTTACCACATCCGGGAAGCAGGGGCCACCGCCGCCCAGGAGCTGGCCTTCACGCTCGCCAATGGCTTCTGCTACGTCGAGCACGGCCTGGCCCGCGGGCTGGACGTGGACAGTTTCGCGCCGCGGCTGTCGTTCTTCTGGGACGTGCACAACGAGTTCTTCGAGGAGATCGCCAAGCTGCGGGCGGCGCGTCGCATCTGGGCCCGCCACCTGCGCGACCGGTACGGGGCCAAGGATCCACGCTCGTGGAAAATGCGCTTCCATTGCCAGACGGCCGGCGTCTCCCTGCAGGCGCAGCAGCCCCGGAACAACATCGTGCGCGTGGCGTATCAGGCGATGGCGGCGGCACTGGGCGGCACCCAGTCGCTTCACACCAACGCATTTGACGAGACGCTCGCGCTGCCCACCGAGGACTCGGTGCGAATCGCCTTGCGTACTCAGCAGATCCTGGCCTACGAAACCGGCGTGGCGAGCGTCGCCGATCCGCTGGGCGGTTCGTATTACGTGGAGGCGCTCACCGACCACATGGAACAGGAGGCCGAAGCGCTCTTCGCCGAGATCGATGCGCAGGGTGGCGTGGTCAAGGCCATCGATGCCGGATGGTTCCAGCGGCAGATTGCCGCGTCCTCGATGCGGTACGTGAATGAGGTCGAAACCGGCCGGCGGGTGGTCGTGGGCGTCAATGAGTTCGTGGAAACCGACGAGCAGCCGGTGGACATCCTCCGGATTGGCCAGGCCGCGGAAGCGCGGCAGCGGGAGCGGCTGGCCCAGCTCCGGGCCACCCGCGACGGCGCCGCGGCCACGGCTGCGCTCGATGCGCTGGCCCAGGCGGCGCGGGAGGACCGCAACCTGATCCCGGCGATGCTCGATTGCGCCCGCGCCTGGTGTACCCTCTACGAAATCCGGCACATGCTGGAGCAGATATATGGGAGCTATCGTGAACCCGTCTTCTTCTGATGTTGTCGTGGCCCGGCGTCCCGCCGGTACCCGTCGGACATCGACCAGGAGTCCGTTCGAGCTGCAACTGGCCCGCCTGGCGTCCCTGAAGCCGGGGCGGCACCGGGTCGTGACCTGCTATCTCAAGATCGAGCCGCGCGACCGAGCCCGGGGCAAGTACGCCATCAAGCTCAAGAACCGTGTGCGCGCGGTGGAAGAGCAGCTTCCCCGGCTGGGTCTCGACCGTACCACCATGGACGAAGTGAAGCGCGACCTTGGCCGGGTGGCGGAGTTGTTTCGCACCCCGGAAACCTTGCCATCGTCGCACGGGGTTGCCGTCTTTGCGTCGGAGCCAAAGGATCTCTTCGAGGTGGTTCCCCTGCCGGCTGTTTATCGCTCGCGCCTGGCGGTGGACGCGTCGCCCCTGGTGCGCGAACTGGCGTCGGTGGAAGACGAGATCGGCCACCTGCTCGCCGTGGTGCTGGATCGCTCCAGCGCGCGGTTCTTCGAGGTCGGCGCCTTCGAGGCACGTGAACTGACCGCCATTACCTCGCCGGCCAGCGCTCGCGGGCGCTATCACGCCAGCGGCAAGGACAGCAACTGGGGCGAGCATACGTACAACAACCGCATCCGAGAGCAGAAGCAGCGGCACTACGAACTCGTGGCCCGGCGGCTCTTCGAGCTCGACCGCGAGCGGCCGGCGCATGGGATCGTGGTCGGGTCCGTGGCAACCGAAGCCACCGCGCTCGAGCCGTTCCTGCACGCGTACCTGGTGGAGCGGGTCATCGGCAGCATCAAGCTCAATCCCCGCAATGCCTCGCCGGCGCAGGTGCATGAGGCCGTCCTGGGCGTGCGCGAGGAATACGAACGCGCTACCGAGCGCCAGCTGGTCGACGATGTTGCCAATGCCCTCGGCAGCGGCTGGGCGGTGAACGGGGTGTCCGAGACGCTCGCCGCCATGGCGCGCGGCCAGGTTCGGTCACTTCTGGTGAATGCCGATGCCGCGATGCCCGGCTTCCGCGCAGCAGACACCGGGCGGCTCGCGCTCACGGAGAAGGAGTTGCGCGGTGAGGGTGCGGCGCAGCCCGTCCTTGACGTGATCGACGACGCCATCGAAGATGCGCTCCGCCAGTCGGTGGAACTGAACGTGGTGTTCGAGCCTGAGGCGCGCGGCCGGGTGGATGGCCTGGCCGGGATGCTGCGCTTCCGATGACCCTTACCCGAACCGCTTCGACATGATGACTGAAGCTGTGCCTCGCCACCTCGCCCGCCCGGTGCGGGTGCTGGTGGCTAAGCCCGGACTCGACGGTCATGACCGCGGTGCCAAGGTCGTGGCCGCCGCGCTGCGCGACGCCGGCATGGAGGTGATCTACACCGGGCTGCACCAGACGCCCGAAATGATTGCCCGCGCCGCGGTCCAGGAGGATGTGGACGTGGTCGGGCTGTCGGTCCTTTCTGGTGCGCACATGACCCTCTTCCCGCGAGTACGGGCCCTCCTCGACGAGGCGGGCCGCAAGGACATCCTGCTCACCGGCGGCGGCATCATTCCCGAGGCGGACATCCAGGCACTCGAGGCCAATGGCGTCGGCCGGCTGTTCGGGCCGGGCACGCCAACGTCGCAG
>CBINCZ010000140.1:0-6344 GCA_966249295.1 uncultured Gemmatimonadales bacterium | reverse complement strand
AATAGTCTTCGTCCACCGCATCCACCTTGGCGGCGATCCGGAGCGGCATCTGGACGCGCTTGGCGATTTCGATGGCGCGGTCCACCCGCTTCTCGGGCGAGATGCGGCCGAGGAACGCGAGGTAGCTGCCGGGCTCGGGGCGGAAGGTGTAGAGATCCGCGGGCAGTCCGTGATAGACCGTGGCCTGCCAGTTGGCCCACGGGAGCGGGGTGCGCTGGGAGGTGGAAATGGAGACGACCGGCTCGTCCCGGAACTCCTGGTAGAGCGGGTGGAGGTCCGGAATATCGAGGCGGCCGTGCAGGGTGGTCACGCGGGTCACCGGCTCGCGCCGTGACAGCCCGAAATGGAGATAGTCAACGTGGAAATGGATCACGTCTAAATCGGCCGCGCGGCGATAGACCTTCTCCAGCATCACCACGTGGTGCTCCAGCTGGTCCACGCAATGCTTGTCGAGGCGGAGTGACCGGCGGCAGCCGCTCACGAACCGCGCCCTGGTGACGGAGTCGCCGCTGGCGAACAGCGTGACTTCGTGGCCCTGGCGGACCAGTTCCTCAGTCAGGTAGGAGACGATGCGCTCGGTGCCGCCGTAATACTTGGGGGGCACACTTTCATACAGCGGGGCAACCTGGGCAATACGCATATATGCACTGCACGTGATACGAGTCACAATTCGGGTGCTACAGACTGTTTTGGATGGTAGACAGGAAGGGCAAGGCGAGCAAGGCGAGCAGGGCGAGCAAGGCGAGCAGGGCGAGCAGGGCGAGCAGGAGGGCAGGTGGGCGGGTGGGTTGGCATGTCATTGCGAGGCCGCGCAGCGGCCGAAGCAACCTTGCAGCCCGACCGCGGTCTCTCTGGCGGAGCTCCGCTGGGGGACTCCGATGTCGGGCTGCAAGGTTGCTTCGCCGGGACCGTGCTGGCGCACGGACCCGGCTCGCAATGACATCGGTGGCGAGCTCCTCGACTCTCGACTCTCGCCCTCCTCTTACCACATCTGCGGAATCGGTGTAATCTGTGGTTCCCCTGTCATCGGGCGCGCCGCGGCGCGCCCCTACGTGAATTCTCAATGCGCCTACTCGCTGCCACGTTCCTGCTTGCCACCACCGCCCTCATCGCCGACCCGGTCCCCATCGACTGGGCCATGGTCGCCCGCATCCGCACCGAGGGGCTGCAGCATTCCCAGGTGATGGACATCGAGGGCTATATCACCGACGTCCTCGGCGCTCGGCTCACCAACTCGCGCGACATGAAGCGGGCGCAGCAATGGGCAATAGGCAAGATGAAGGAGATCGGGCTCCAGAACGTGCACGCCGAGCCGTACATGGACTTCGGCGTGAGCTGGGACAACGACTACACCTCGCTCCACATGCTGGAGCCCGACTACCAGCCGATGGTGGGCTATCCCATTGCTCACACGCCGGGCACCAACGGCAAGGTGACCGCCCAGGCGGTGATCGTGGATATCAGCACCAAGCAGGACATGGAGAAGTGGCGCGGGAAGCTGGCGGGGAAGGCGGTGCTCTCGACGCCGCCGGCCACGGTGGACCTCACCCCACTCATCAACGGGGTGCATCGCTACACGGCCGAGGAGCTGGACGAGCTGCAGCACCGGGTCATCGCGCCGACCCGCGACACACCGCGCCGTATTGCCAATCCCGACGTGGTGAGCGCGGAGGAACGCGCCACCTTCTTCAAGAGGGAAGGTGTTGCCGCCGTGCTGGAGAGCCGGAGCGGCTGGCTCGGTGCGGTCCGAGGTTTCTCCCGTCCCGGCTCGCGTGACGACCGCTGGTCCGCCGCCGGTGACAGCGCGGCTCCGGTGATGATTGCCATCACGCCGGAGCACTACAACCGGATGTACCGGATCCTCGAACGCGGGATCCCTGTGAAGGTGGAGCTGGAGGTCCGGAACGTCATCGGCGACAAGCCGCGTGACGCCGAAAACCTCATCGGTGAGATCCCCGGGAGCGACCTCAAGAATGAGGTCGTGATGATCGGCGCCCACTTCGACAGCTGGCACGCGAGCCCCAACGCCAGCGACAACGCCTCCGGTGCGTCGGTGGTGCTCGAGGCGATGCGGATCCTCAAGGCGGTGGGCGCCAAGCCGCGGCGTACGATTCGTGTAGCGCTCTGGTCGGGCGAAGAAGAGGGCCTCTGGGGCTCGCGCGGCTATGTGCGGCAGCACTTCGGCAATCCTAACGATTCCAGCCTCGGCAAGAAGGCGGAATACGACCGTCTCTACGCCTACTTCAACCAGGACTACGGCCCGGGCCAGTACCGCGGGATCTATCTCCAGGGCAACGAAGGCGCTCGCCGGCTGCTTTCAGCGTGGATGGAGCCGTTCCGCGACTTCGGCATGACGGTGGTCTCCAACCAGAGCGTGGGCAGCACCGACCATGTGTCGTTCGACGAGGTGGGGCTGCCGGGCTTCCAGTTCCTGCAGGATCATGTCCCCGGCACCGGCGGGCACACCAACATGGATTTCTACGAGGGGATCCAGCCGGAGGACCTGATGAAGAACGCGGTGGTGATGGCGTCGTATGCGTACCATGCGGCGATGAGTTCGGAGGAGATGCCGAGGGAGCCGTGACGGGGCGAGCAGGAGGGCAAGGGCCGAGGGTCGAGGGGACCGTAACCCACCCGATCGTCACCCCGACGAAGGTCGGGGTCCAGGTGGTGATCTCACCATGCAGGCCAAGACACGACGGGTGAATATCGCGCTCTAGACCCCGACTTTCGTCGGGGTGACGGCGCGGGGGAGCTCCTGCTCGCCTTGACCGCCCTGCAAACCTCGCCCATCCTCCATACAAGGAGGGCTCAACCATGTACCACTACTACGGAGCCGTACTGTTCAACGATGACGGTCAGGTGCTGTTGCGGCGGCCGGCGCAGGGTGACGCGCGCGGGAGCTGGAGCTTCGCCGAACGGCAGGGGGACGAGTTTCACACGCCGGAAGAGTCAGCGCTCGAGGCTGCGGTCGAGCAGCTCGGATACAACTGCCGGCTTCTCGGTACGGTGCCCGGCAGCTTTGCTCACGGCAATGATTTCACTGAATTCTTCTACATGACGCCCGTGGGTGAGCAGCAGCCGTTCCTGCCAGAGCTGACCGAGGAGATCGGCTGGTTCACGCCGGACGAGGCGTCGAAGCGGATAGGTGAGGGCGGATCCGATGCTCGCCGGCAGCGTGACCTGGACGTACTTGCGTCAGCGCTGACAGAGTACGAGGCCAAACTGGCGCGGCATTGGTAGTCAAAAACCACGGAGACACGGAGGCACGGAGGTTTCAATACGCATGGAGTCCTCCGTGTCTCCGTGCCTCCGTGTTCCCGACAGCCCAACCCTGACTCACTGATCATCAAGGAACGGTGATGCGAGCTTTCGTTGCGGTTGCCCTGCTGGTCCCATCGCTTCTGTCCGCCCAGTCCGCCTCGACCGTCTCGACCTCTCGACCCCCCATGGGCTGGAACTCCTGGAACAAGTTCGCCTGCGACATCAACGAGAATCTCATCCGCCAGACCGCCGACGCCATGGTGAAGAGCGGGATGCGGGACGCGGGTTACATCTACGTCAACATCGACGACTGCTGGATGGCGCCGGAACGCGACGCCCAGGGCCGCCTCCAGCCCGATCCCAAGCGGTTTCCCCACGGCATCAAGGCGCTCGCCGATTACGTGCACTCATTTGGCATGAAGCTGGGCATCTATTCGTCCGCCGGCACCAGGACCTGCCAGGGGCTGCCGGCCAGTCTCGATCACGAGCAACCCGATGCCCAATCCTTCGCCGAGTGGGGCGTGGATTACCTCAAGTACGACAACTGTAATAATGAAGGAAGACCGGCCCTGGAGCGGTACACCGCGATGAAGGACGCCCTCGCGGCCACCGGCAGGCCGATCGTCTTCAGTCTCTGCGAGTGGGGCGGCAACCGGCCCTGGCTCTGGGGCAGGGACGTGAACGGCTCGCTCTGGCGCACCACCGGTGACATCGAGGACAAGTGGAGCTCGGTGCTCTGGATCCTGGACCAGCAGGTGGGGCTCACAGCCTTCGGTCGGCCCGGCGGCTGGAACGATCCCGACATGCTGGAGGTGGGGAACGGCGGGATGAGCGCGCGTGAGTATCGCGCCCATTTCTCGCTCTGGGCCCTGCTCAACGCGCCGCTCATTGCAGGCAACGACATCCGCTCGATGAATGACACCACCGCCGGCATCCTGATGAACCCCGACGTGATCGCGGTGGACCAGGACTGGGGCGGGTCGCAGGGCTACAAGCTGCTCGACGACGGCGACGGCGAGGTGTGGGCCAAGCCGATGAGCGACGGTGGCATGGCCGTCGTGCTGCTCAACCGGGGCGAGACGTCGCAGGTGATCGGCGTGACCCGCCAGCAGCTCCGGCTCCCCCGCGACAGCTGGCGCGCCCGTGAGCTCTGGACCCACCTGGACCAGCCGCTGGGTGACGCCCTGAGCGCCACGGTCCCGGCGCATGGGGTGATGATGTATACGCTGAGCGCTGAGCGCTAAACGCTTAGCGCTCGACCCTCGACTCTTGACCCTCGACCACCACATGCCCGTCGCCCATCTCAGCACCATCGACGTCGTCGTCATGCTGGTGTACTTCGTCTTCGTCCTGGGCGTAGGGTGGGCGCTCAGGCGCTACATGCGCACCAGCACCGACTTCTTCCTGTCGGGCCGGTCGATCCCGGCGTGGGTGGCCGGGCTCGCTTTCCTCTCCGCCAACCTCGGCGCGCAGGAAGTGATCGGGATGGGCGCCTCGGGTGCCAAGTACGGCATCGTCACCAGCCACTTCTACTGGGTGGGCGCCATCCCGGCGATGGTGTTCGTGGGCATCTTCATGATGCCGTTCTACTACGGCTCCCGCGCCCGCAGCGTCCCCGAATACCTCAAGCTCCGCTTCGACGAGAAGACCCGCGGCCTCAACGCCATCTCGTTCGCCACGATGACGGTGTTCTCCTCCGGTATCTCGCTCTACGTGATGGCCAAGCTGTTCAACCTGCTCCTCGGCTGGGACTTCAACGGCAGCATGCTGGTGGCGGCGTGCATCGTGCTGGCGTACACCTTCCTGGGCGGGCTCACCAGCGCCATCTACAACGAAGTGCTGCAGTTCTTCCTGATCGTCTTCGGGCTGGCGCCGCTGGTGATGCTGGGACTGCACGATGTGGGCGGCTGGAGCGGGCTCAAGGCCAAGCTCGCCACCGAGGCGGTGGCCCAGGGATTCGCGCCCGGCGCCTATACCCACGCCTGGCAGTACATGGACTCCGCCGCACACAACCCGATCGGGGTGGAGTGGTTCGGGCTGGTGATGGGACTTGGGTTCGTGCTGTCGTTCGGGTACTGGTGCACCGACTTCCTGGTGGTGCAGCGCGCCATGGCGGCCGACTCGCTACCGGCCGCACGCCGCACGCCTCTCATCGCCGCGCTGCCCAAGATGCTGTTCCCGTTCCTGGTCATCGTGCCCGGCATGCTGGCGCTGGCGGCGACCGCCGGCGGCCACGGGCTGATCCCGCCCAAGCTCGACGCCCTCACCGGCCAGCCGCTGCTCAATGCCGCGGGCCAGCAGGTGCTCGACTTCGACCTCGCGACCCCGATGATGCTGGTGCACTACTTCCCGGCCGGTCTTCTCGGTGTCGGGCTCACGGCGCTGCTGGCCTCGTTCATGAGCGGCATGGCCGGCAACGTGACGGCCTTCAACACGGTGTGGACCTACGACATCTACCAGAGCTACATCCACAAGGGCGGCAGCGACCGGCACTATCTCTGGATGGGGCGTTTCGCCACGGTGTTCGGGATCGCGCTTTCGGTAGCGGCGGCCTACGTGGCTGCGGCGTTCAACAATGTGATGGACGTGCTGCAGTTGGTGTTCGCGTTCGTCAACGCGCCGCTCTTCGCCACTTTCCTGCTGGGCATGTTCTGGAAACGGGCGACAGGACATGGCGCGTTCACCGGCCTCGTCGCCGGTACCCTCGCCGCCGCGATGCATCACGGGCTCTCACTGCCGGCCGGTGCCGTCGTGGGCGTGAAGGGCGGCTACCTCGGCGTGGTCACGACCTATCCGAGCGAGCTGGCGCAGACCTTCTGGACCGCCATCGCGGCGTGGACCACGTGCTTCGTGGTGACGATCCTGGTGAGCCTCATGACTCGCCCACGGGCCGCGACGGAATTGCGGGGGCTGGTCTATTCGGAGACGGAACGGGTGCTGGATGGCACGCTGGCCTGGTGGCAGCGGCCGGCGGTGCTGGGAGTTGCCGTCCTCGCGCTGACTGCGGTACTGAATGTGGTGTTCTTTTAGATGGTCGAGGGTCGAGGGTCGAGGGTCGAGCGCATCGGAACTCGACCGAT
>CBINCZ010000139.1:0-6393 GCA_966249295.1 uncultured Gemmatimonadales bacterium | reverse complement strand
GGTCGCCCGAGAGAAGCGCACTCCGGATCATCTCGGCGGGATCGCGCCGGTCGCGCAGGCCAGCGTTGTCCTGCCGCCGAGCGACCTGCGCCAGCAGCACCTCCCAGCTCGGGCAGCCATACATGCGCGCCGTTGCCAGGCGGGCCTCCTCCTCGGTCACTGTAGCCGCATGGATCTCCCCAACCGCCTTGCCGTAGAAGCGCGGGATGTACGCGGCCAGCACATTCCCGGCGAACCCACGTCGCGCACGGTGACTGCCAAGCACGTGTCGCACATCCCGTTCGCACTCTTCCAGCGAGGCCGGCAGCATCGCCACCGGCTCCTGTCGCCCGACGTCGGAGAAGTAGCGCACCAGCTTCGGCCAGCTCGCGAATCCATACTCGCGGGCAATCTGGAACTGCGCCTCGGAGAGACGGACGCCGAGCTCGCGGGCCCGTGCCTTGGCCTGCTTCTTTTCAAACTCGAGATTGGGATGCGGCGGAAGCGGGCGGATAGCGGACATGCGCCCTCCTTTCGTTGCGACCCGTGTCCGCATGCTGGGCCCGAAAAGAGGTGTGGTTTGTGCCTGCTGGTGCTGCGTCGGATGGGACCATCCCTGCCCGCGGACCGGGTGCGCTCCGATGGCGCGCTCGGAGCATCGGAGCGCAGGGGGGGATTGTCAAGACTGACGCGGCTGAAGCCGCTGCTCGGCCGATGTCGTCTGTGGCGATTCGCTGAGCGCTCAGCACCCACCGCTTGCCAGTCTTGGAATCTGGAGGTACGGTAGAGAGACAGGCCGCGCCCGTCCTGGCTGGTTTCCGGTTTCCTCATCACACGCCTTGCTGCCCATGCGAACCCTGGCACTCCTGAGCCCGGTGCTCCTGATTGCCGGCGCCCACGCCGCCCAGGCGCAGACCGTCCGGGTTTGGCCCAGCGTGGCGCCCGGTTCCGAAAACTGGAGCTACCGCGAGCACACCTACGGCGGCACGCCGGTTGGAACCGTCATCACCAACGTCGTCACCCCGACGCTCACCGCCTACCTCCCGCCCAAGGACCAGGCGACCGGCACCGCGGTCATCGTGGCACCCGGCGGCGGCTTCGTGACATTGGCCATGGACCGCGGCGGCCATGACGTGGCCCAGTGGCTCCAGCAGCGCGGGATTGCGGCGTTCGTGCTCAAGTACCGCCTGGTCGAGGATCGGGGAGACTGGCAGCCCTACATGCATCCCGACAGCGCGGGGCGCTACGCCATCGCGGACGGGATCCGGGCGGTCAAGGTCGTACGCGAGCACGCCGAGGAATGGGGTATCTCGCCGAACCGGGTGGGATTCATCGGCTTCTCCGCCGGCGCGATGGTCGCGAGCGCCGCCCTGCTCCAACCGGACAGCGCCGACCGCCCTGATTTCGTGGCGCTGATTTACGGCGCGCCCTTCGGCGAGATCCCGCCGATCCCCGACAACCTGCCCCCGCTCTTCATGGCCTGGGCCCAGGATGACCCGGAGGTCCTGCACCAGGTCGAAGCGTTCTACGCTGCCCTGCGCGAGGCTGGCGTCGCACCCGAAGTGCACATCTTCAGCAGCGGAGGCCATGGCTTCGGCATCCAGCGAGCGGGCACCACCAGTGATCACTGGATGGACGAGTTCTCCTTCTGGCTGGAGGCCCTGCAGCTCACCGTGCCGGTCACGCCATGATGCGGCAATAGCCAGCAGCCAGCGACCCTCAACTCTCGTCCCTCGTCCCTATGTCCTCCGTCCAGGTCCGCTATATCGTCCACGATGTCGACGCTGCGATCGAGTTCTACACCTCGCTCCTCGGCTTCACCCTCGTCATGCACCCTGCCCCGCCCTTTGCCATGCTCTCGCGGGGCGACCTGCGACTGGTACTGAGCGCGCCAAATCCAATGGGCGGCGGCGGACAGGCCATGCCCGACGGCACCATGCCCGAGCCCGGCGGCTGGAACCGGTTTGCGATCGATGTGGACGACCTCGAGGCCATGGTGGAGCGCCTGAAGCGCGCCGGTGCACGTTTTCGGAACGAAATCGTCACCGGCGTCGGTGGGAAACAAATCCTGGTGGAAGACCCGTCAGGGAATGCAGTGGAATTGTTTGAGCCATTGATCGACGAAGCCAGGCTTGGACGTAGCAAGGGCTGAGCGCTAAGCGCTAAGCGCCGAGCGCTCAGCCTTCAGCCTTCAGCCTTCAGCACCATGCGCACACGACCACTCCTCACTGCCACGCTCCTCGCTGCCAGCGCCCACCTCGCCCAGGCCCAGACCATCAGGATCTGGCCCGGTGTGGCGCCCGGCTCCGAAGAGTGGACCCGGCAGGAGCACACCTATGGCGGTACACCACTCGGTACCGTGATCATCAACGTCGTCACGCCCACACTGACCGCATATCTCCCGCCCAAGGAAGAGGCCACCGGCACGGCCGTCATTATTGCGCCAGGTGGCGGGTTCGTCGCGCTGGCGATGGACCGGGGCGGTAACGACGTCGCCCGCTGGCTGCAGCAGCATGGTATCGCGGCATTCGTGCTCAAGTACCGCCTGGTCGAGAAGCAGGGCGACGGGATACCCAGCATGGATCCCGACACTGCGGCCCGCTACGGCATCGCGGACGGGATCCAGGCGGTCAAGGTGGTGCGTGAGCACGCCGCCGAGTGGGGCATCTCACCTGATCGTGTGGGATTCATGGGCTTCTCTGCCGGCGCCATGGTGGCGAGCGGCACCCTGCTCCAGCCGGACAGCGCCGCTCGTCCCAACTTCGTGGCCCTGATCTACGGCGGGCCGTACGGGGTGATTCCCCCGATCCCACCGAACCTTCCCCCGATCTTCATCGCCTGGGCGCAGGACGACGACCAGCTGCTTCCCCAGATCGAGCTGTTCTACGGAGCGCTCCTCAGGGCCGGCGTTGCGCCGGAAACGCACATCTTCACCTCCGGCGGGCACGGCTTCGGCATCCAGCGGCAGGGCACCACCAGCGATCACTGGGTGGATGAGCTTTATTTCTGGCTCGAGGCACTCAAGCTGACAGTGCCGGAACCCTGAGCGAGGAACACCTGCCATGCTCCGCGCGACCGCAGCTCTCCTGGTGCTCCTGACCGGCATGCTTCCAGTGCTCGCGGCGCAGCAGCCCCTGCCCGATCTCTGTGCCTCGGACACGACAACGGCAGCGCTGCGCCAATGCATGAGCGCCGAGTTGAAGACCGCCGATTCCACGCTTGCGGTCTACCTGGACATGGCGTTGCGTCGCTCGGCCGCACCGGGGTCATTGCGGCGTGCGCAGGCGCAATGGACCCGATTCCGGGAGGCAGACTGTCGGGCGCGAGGGGAGGAGCATCAGGGTGGCTCGCTGGAGCCCGTCGTGGCCATGCAGTGCCAGACCGAGCTGGCGCGTGCCCGGACACACGAAATCTGGCACGTGTACATCAGGATCACCGAGGATCCGCTGCCTGAACCGGGAGTTCGAGAATGAGAGTGAGCGTCGCGCTGCTGCTGGGGCTGCTGTCACCCGCATTGTCGCGCGCCCAGTCGGCACCCCCGGCGGACCCCATTCCAGCGCATGACTCGCTCACTGTCAGCTCACGCGCGCTCCATGAACCACGCCCCATCAACGTCCACGTGCCTGCCGGCTACGATGGTTCAGGCGCCAGCTATCCCGTGCTCTACATGCCCGACGGCGGCATCAACGAGGACTTTCCCCACGTCGTGAACACGGTGGATTCCCTGGTGGAGCTCGGGAAGATCAGGCCCGTGATCGTGGTCGGCATTCCCAACACCGAGCGTCGTCGCGACCTCACTGGCCCCACCCGCGTCGCCAGCGACAGCCAGATCGCACCGCATGTGGGCGGGTCGGCGGCGTTTCGCCAGTTCATCCGTGACGAGCTGATTCCCGAAATCGATCGGCGCTACCGCACCACCAACGAGCGATCCATCGTGGGCGAGTCGCTGGCCGGGCTCTTCATCGTGGAGACTTTCCTGCGGGAGCCATCCCTCTTCCGCCACTACATCGCCTTCGATCCCAGCATCTGGTGGAACAACGGCAACCTGGCCGACTCGGCGGCGACGCTCCTCGCCCGGCAGGACTCCACCCCGCGGTCCATCTATCTCTCCAGCTCCCGCGACGATATCGATGCTGGCACCGCCCGGGTCGCCGGCGCCATCCGCGACGCCCACCGCCCGTCCCTCACCTGGCGCTTCACCCCCCGAGCCGACCTCACCCATGCTACGATATTCAGGGCCATGGTTCCGGGAATGCTGGAGGAGGCACTGAAGTAGGCGTCGAGCGTCGAGCGCCAGACGCTTGACGATTGACGCTCGACGCTCGACGCTCGACGCTCGACGCTCGACGCCCCACGCTGGACGCCCGACGCTTTTAGCGCTAATTCATAGCTCGTCCACGACCCGCGTCTCGCGTCCCGCGTCTCGCGTCTCGCGTCCACCAGAGAGGTTCCCATGCGTCCTGTCTGTCTCCTCCTCCCGCTGGTTCTGGTCGCCGCGCCGGTGGCGGCGCAGAGCCGGAACGCCGCTCCGCCGAGCGGCGCCGTGACCACGTCACGCATCCTGTGGCAGCAGGTCACCCGGAATATCATGACGACCGCCGAGGAGCTTCCCGACTCCCTGTACGCTTACCGGCCGACACCTGAGGTCCGCAGCTTCGGCGAGCTCTTCGGGCATATCGCGGGGTCGCAGTACCTCTTCTGCGCTGCAGCGATGGGCAAGCCGGAGCGCGCCGAGGACGCGGTGGAGAAGTCCACCACGACAAAGGCAGGCCTGGTCGCGGCACTCAAGGAATCCACCGAGTACTGCAACCGCGCGTACGCCCAGTCCGATGCCGCGGCGAGCGCCACGACCAAGCTCTTCGGGGAGGACCAGACCCGGCTGTTTGCGCTCACCATGAATGCCCAGCACAACGGCGAGCACTACGGCAACCTGGTGACCTACCTGCGGCTCAACGGGATCGTCCCGGTGTCGAGCCGGCCCAGCTCGCCGTGAAGAGCGCTAAGCGCTGAGCGCTCAGCGCTTTCATCGGAGATCGTATGGTCGTCGGGCATCTCGCCATTGCCCTCGCCGCCAAGCGGGTGGCACCCCGCACCAGTCTCGGCTGGCTCGTGGCCGGCGTCACCGCGCTCGACCTGGTCTGGCCCATCCTGGTGCTGGCCGGGGTCGAGCGGGTGTCGATCGTGCCTGGCGCCACGGCATTCAATCAGCTGGTGTTCGACTACTACCCCTGGTCGCACAGCCTGGTCATGTCCCTGGCATGGGGCATCGTGCTGGCCGGCTTCGCCCGCGCCGCAGACGTGCCGCGGTCGGTGACACCGCTGCTGATCGTCCTGGTGATGAGCCACTGGGTGCTGGACTTCATCTCGCATGCGCCCGACATGCCGCTCTGGCCCGGCCGCTCACCGCACCTGGGGTTGTCACTCTGGAATTCCATCCCGGCAACGCTCGTGATCGAAGGGCTGCTGTGGATGGCGGGCATCGTGATCTACCTGCGAAGCCACCGATTCGAGAGCATGGCCCGCCGGATCGCCTTCTGGTCGCTCGTGGTGGTCACCACCGTGATGTGGGCCGGCAGCCCTTGGTCACCGCCGCCGGCCTCGGCACACCAGCTGGCGCTCTTTGCGCTGATCGGCTGGATTGTCATTCCCTGGGCGGCATGGGCTGATGGGTCACGGGTCGTGAGTCATGATCCGCAGATTAACGCAGATTAACCCGGTGACGGACCGGCATCCGGAAATCATCAGCAGAATTTGTGAATGAACGACACTTGAAGTCCAAGACTTCGAAGATCATCGCAGACTACATCGAGGACCGGATGGAATCCGGAAGAATCTGTGCTAATCTGCGAAATCTGCGGATCACGACCTGCGACCTGTGACTTGCGACCAATGACACGCGCCTTCCTTGTCTCGCTTCTGCTCCTCGCCACCGCCTGCGCGTCTCCGTCGGCGGCACCACGCTACATCATCTACTCGCACGGCAAGATCGTCGAGACGCAGGGCCGGCGGCCTACCGACCCTGCCTACGGTGTCTATGAGTACGATGCGATCCTCGACTCCATGCGCCAGGCGGGCTTCGAGGTGCTGAGCGACCAGCGCGGCCCCGATGCCAACTCTGATTCGGCCGCTGCGCGTATCGTGCAGCAGGTGGACAGCCTCCTGGCCCTCGGCGTGAAGCCGGAAGACATCACCGTCGTCGGGTTCTCCAAGGGCGGATGGATCTCGATCCTCGCATCCTCCAAGCTGCAGAACCCCCGGCTCAACTTTGTCTTCATGGGCGCGTGCGGCCCCTGGTCCAACGAGGCCACCGACCTGCACGTGAACGGCCGCATGCTGTCGCTCATCGAGACCAGCGACACCCTGGGTGTCTCCTGCGCCCCCATGTTCACCCGCAAGTCGGTCAACGCGGTGAGT
>CBINCZ010000138.1:0-6431 GCA_966249295.1 uncultured Gemmatimonadales bacterium | reverse complement strand
TGACAGCGTGGTGGCCTTCGGCTCCTGGGAGGCGTTCGACCGCATCTTCAACGAGCAGCGGGCCGGGTTCCCGGTCTATTCGGCGTGGCAGTCGCCCTGGGACACGACCAATGCAAATCCGGCGCATGCCACCATCGCCAGGCTGTACGGCTCGTTGCTGCGCTACTGGCCGGGCGAGGTCTGGGATGGGCTCATGCAGCAGGCGGTCCTCCAGTACGTGCGCGAGCGCCAGCCTCGGCTGCTCTTTGTGGGCTACGGCGAGTCAGACGAATGGGCCCATGCGGGACGCTATGATTTCGTCCTGCAATCGCTCCACAACGCCGATGGATACATCGCCGAGCTGTGGGCCACACTGCAGTCGATGCCACAGTACCGTGGCCACACCACGCTCATCATCACCACCGATCACGGACGAGGGAGCGGGCCCACCGGCTGGAAGGACCATTGGTCGGATGTTGAAGGCTCCGGTTATATCTGGCTCGCCATGATGGGACCGGATACACCGGCGCTGGGCGAGCGCAGCAATGTGCCGGAGCTTCGGCAAGCCCAGGTCGCGGCCACGATCGCCAAGCTGCTGGGGAAGGACTTCAGGCAGTTCAGGAAGGAGGCGGCGGGGGCGATTGAATAGATGGGCGGGATGGGCAGGTGGGACGGGCAGGCTGGACGAGACGGACTGGCCGGACAGGACCAACAGCTAGTAGCCAGTGGCCAGCGACTATTGCCTGCCCATCCTGCCCATCTCGCCCATCCTGCCTTCCACCACCTCCACCCTCATCTCATACCATCCATCCAGCTGCAAGTGCACGGCCCGGATCGTGTGCGTGCCGGCCAGAGGTACTTCCACTTCCTTCACGTGTGAATCGCCGGGAACCCAGTCATCCAGCACCAGCCGGTCATCCACCCAGACGCGGATGGCGTCGTCGGCGATGGTGCGGAGCGTATAGTGGCCTTCGGGCAGCGTGACCGTTCCGGTCGCTACCGTAAGAATCGATTCCGCTGGTATTCCCTTGAGGGGCGGCCGAGCCCACATCAGGTCCACGTCGCTGGTGTCGAGTGAGGCGACGGGCGCGCGAGCGAGCAGTGCCTTGAGCTGCGTGGTGTCGGCGCTTCGCGCGGAGGAGTCAGTGGGGAGGAAGCTCAGGTGCCAGGTCGTTGTCGGCAGAAAGCGCCTCCAGCTGAATGTCACGGGCTCACCGGCGCGGTGCCGTTCCCCGAACTGGGACACGGTCTGGGCTCCGCGATACTCGAGCCCCACCGAGAAGTTGCCTGTGTGCCCTTCCGCCGGTGTCACCGTGATGGTGTCGCCTATCACGCCCTTCCTCTGTGACACAGACGCGACCCCTGTCAGCTTCGTCACTTGCCACTTGCCGCGAGGACCAAGCACCCTGAGGCGCAATGGGATGGAATCGGAACGACCCGCCGGCCAGAGCAGGGGGTAGCGCCAGGTATAGGGGCCCCACTCCGTAATGATGATGGCGTCGCGGCCCCTGTGGGTGAGTGAGTCGCCCGGCACATGCGGGTCACCGGGGAACGCTCGCAGCTGCAGGACGGGCGTAGCGGGAACTGCGCTGTCGCGACGCGAGAGCTTCCCCTGCCAGCCGCTGGTGTCGCCCTTGGCCACGACCAGCGTGTCAACATCGCGCACCACATTGCTGTCCAGCGACAGCCCCTGCGTGTCCTGAATCCGGAGCGCGGCACGCACGCCAATGAAGCGATTCCCGGTTATCTGATATCCGTGAGATCGGGTGTCGCGATGCTTCGGGTAGCCCCAGTCGGATGGCTCCAGCTTGTTCCACCAGAGGTGAATGGCAGTGGTGTCGTGGTCGAAGGTGTTACCGGCGATCTGGTTGTCCTGGCCATGCTCGATGGCGATGGCCTCGACATTTCGGGCAAACTGATTGCCGATCACCTTCGATTCCCAGGAATAGCCACCCCAGAGCCCGTGCCAGGCGCCTTCGACTCGATTGCCGTAGAAAAGGTTGCGCGAGAACGTCGCCTCCATCCCATTGGTCGGCGCAAAGGAGAAGTCATTGCCGTAGAACAGATTGTCGTTGGAGCCGCCGGTGCCGGAATCCATGGTGCTCTGGCCAGCCCATAAAAAGAGCCCGTCGCCCGAGTGAGTCATGGAGTTGAACGCCACCACGTTGCCGCTGTCCTGCTCGAACATCAGCAATGCCGCCGAATCCTGGCCGCGATTGAAGAAGCCGTGGGAGTAACCTCGGACGTTCCAGTCGGCGCGGTTGTGCTCGATCGTGTCTTGCGTCGAGCGGTAGAGCCCGATGCCCACGCCGGAATTGAACGAGAAATTGTTGTTCCAGACCCGGAGCCCCCTGCTGCGGGTGAGCATGAGCCCGTTCATGCCCCGTTCCACTGTGTTGTCGCGGATCTCGCCTCCGGTGACGCCCTCCAGGTAGATACCGGCGCCGTAGCGGAGCCATTCACCGTCCTCGTTGTGATGATAGGACAGCCAGTCTGCCAGCGACTCATGCTCGATCCGGCTGTAGAGCCGAGGGCGGTAGTTGTCGGAGAGATCGTTGCCGAGAAGGCTGAGGCCGCGAGTACCGCGGGCGAGGATGCCCACCTTGAAGCCCCGGATCCGGGCCCCGCGCACCGTCACGACGCTCCCGCTGTCCACCAGCACGGCGATCCCGGTGAATTGGTCCGGACGCTCACGATCCGGGTTGCCCACCAGCTCCACCCCGCGCAGGTCCAGTGTCACGCTGTCACCCCGCACCGTGATAGCCGGTCCTTCCCCCGGCGCCACCTGATACGTCCCCGGCGCGATCCGGGTAGAGTGCGTGACAACCATCCCGACTTGGAACGGGACTCCCTGGGCCTGCAGCGTTAGGGGCAGGAGCAGGAAGAGCGACAGGAATCGGTGCATGAAGGTCGAGAGTCGAGGGTCGAGGGTCGAGGGTCGAGGGGTCGAGGGGTCGCTTGCGCCCGCTCACCTTCGGCATCTGGCCATGAACCACGGAGACACGGAGGCACGGAGAAGAATCGCGCCCTCCGTGCCTCCGTGGTTCATCAGGTGAAATGGTGGTTGGGCTGTAACGACGCATCGCCGAGCCGCCGAGCCGCCGAGCCGCCGAGCGCCCATTACCAAACCCCAATTTTACCCCCATATTACCCCTTCCTCCCTGAGTGAGACAGGCGTCTCGCGGAATCTGCACGATCTGTGTACCCTGTGACTGCAGTCTCCGTCATCCGCAGACCAGGAGGCCCCATGCAGCGCCGCGACCTGCTTCGCGCGCTCGGTGCCGTCGCCACCATGCCCGCGTTTGCCGGGCTCTCCGTCGAGCGGCTCTGGGCCCTCGGCGTGGCGGCACACGGACGCACCGGCCCGCTCCGGACCCTGACCGCTCCCGAGGCCGCGAGCGTTGGCGCCATTGCCGACCTGATCATCCCGCACACCGACACCGTCGGCGCGCTGGACGTCGGCATCGTGGAATTTGTGGATCTCCTGCTCACCGAATGGTACGCAACGGAGGACCGGGACAACCTGCTGTACGGCCTGGGCTACATCGACGGCATGTCGGCGAAATACGGCGCCCGCACCTTCGGCCAGCTGTCGCCGCAGAATCGCGCCGCACTGGCGACCACGCTTGATACCGTCACGAAACCACCCACCCACTCCGCCGCCGCCACCTGGCGCACCCTCAAGGGCCTCACCATCTATGGTTACTTCACGTCAAAGGAAGTGATGCAGGACGTGCTGAAGGTGAAGGTGTGGCCGGGCGCGTGGGATGGATGTGGACTAGTCACAAGCCATCAGTCATAAGTCGCATGACTTGCGGCTCTCGACTCTCCTACGACGTACGACTTACGACATACGACATCCAATGACGCAACCCACCTACGATGCGATAGTCGTCGGCTCCGGCATCACCGGCGGCTGGGCCGCCAAGGAGCTGTGCGAGCATGGGCTCAAGACCCTGGTGCTGGAGGCCGGGCGCGACATCGAGCCGGCCCGCGACTACGTGGAGCACGTCCAGCCCTGGCAGATGCACTTCCGCGGCTGGGGCGACCGCAAGAAACTGGAGCACGACCAGCCGATCCAGAAGAACTGCTACGCCTGCGACGAGCTGGGCTCCAGGTTCTTCGTCAATGACCTCGAAAATCCCTACACGTTCGACGATGGCAAGCGCTTCGAGTGGCTGCGCGGGCGCCAGGTGGGCGGCCGCTCCATCATGTGGGGCCGCCAGGTCTATCGCTGGAGCGACCTCGACTTCGAGGCCAACGCGCGCGATGGCGTGGGCGTGGACTGGCCCATCCGCTACAGGGACATCGCTCCCTGGTACTCATACGTCGAGAAGTTCATCGGGATCAGCGGTAACCGCGAGAACCTGGCCCAGCGGCCCGACGGTGAATTTCTTCCGCCCATGGAACTCAACTGTGTTGAGGCCCAGGTACGTGACCGCATGGCCCGGGTGTACGGGCGGAAGCGAGTGCTCACCATCGGCCGCTGTGCGGTGCTCACCCAGGCCCACAACGGCCGGGCGGCGTGCCACTACTGCGGCCCCTGCGAGCGCGGCTGCATCACCGCGTCCTACTTCTCCAGCATCGGCAGCACGCTGCCCGCGGCGAAGAAGACCGGGAACCTCACCCTCCGCCCCAACAGCGTGGTGGAGCAGCTGCTCTACGACCCGGCCACGAACCGCCTCCGCGGTGTGCGGGTGATCGACGCCGAGTCCATGGAGGTGATGGAGTTCGAGGGCCGACTGGTCTTTCTCTGTGCCTCCACCATGGAGAGCGCTCGGCTCCTGCTGCACTCGACCAGCAGCAGCTTCCCTGATGGGCTCGCCAATTCCAGTGGGCAGGTGGGCCGGAACCTGATGGACCACTGCATGGGAGGCGGCGCGCGCGCCAGCGTGGATGGCTTCCTCGACCGGACCACGTCGGGCCATCGGCCCAACGGCATCTACATCCCCAGGTTCAAGAACGCCACCGAGAAGACCGGTGAGTTCCTGCGGGGCTATGTCTATCAGGGCGGCGCCGGGCGATCGGGCTGGGGCCGGGGCTCCTCGATGCCGGGATTCGGCGCCGAGTTCAAGCAGTCGCTGTTCGAGGAAGGGCCGTGGGGAATCAGCTTCTACGGTTTCGGCGAGTGCCTCCCGCAGGACAACAACTACATGACCCTCGATCCCACGGTGAAGGACAAGTGGGGAATTCCCGCGGTGCACGTCAACATGACGTGGGGGCCCAACGAACTCGCCCTGCTCGAGGACATGCAGGTGAGCGCCGCGGAGATGCTGGAGGCGGCGGGCGCGAGGGACGTCACCACCTTCAATGACCACGCGCCACCCGGAAGAACCATCCATGAGATGGGCACCGCGCGCATGGGCCGCGACCCGAAGACCAGCGTGCTCAACAAGTGGAACCAGGCATGGGACGTCCCCAACCTCTTCATCACGGATGGGTCGTGCATGGCCTCAACCGCATGCCAGAATCCGTCCATCACCTACATGGCGCTCACGGCCCGGGCCGTGGATCACGCCGTGGATCTCCTGAATCGCCATGAACTGTGACCGCAGGGAATTTCTCGCCGCGGCCGGCGCCGGTACGCTGGCGCTCACGTTGCCGGTATCGCTCTCGGCCTGCAGCCGCGCGGCGTCGCGCGACCAGCTGGGCGACATCGGTGTCCAGCTCTATACCGTGCGCACCCTGCTCGCTAAGGATTTCGACGGCACCCTGGAGCAGGTTGCGAAAATCGGCTACAAGGAAGTGGAGTTCGCCGGCTACTACGACCGCGCGCCGGCGGCATTGCGGAAGCAGCTTGACGGGCTGGGTCTCCGGGCACCGTCTGCGCACATCGGCCTCGAGGCGCTGGGCGACAACTGGTCGCGGACGCTGGACGACGCGGAGACGCTGGGACACGAGTATCTCGTGGTCGCCTGGCTGGACCAGAAAGACCGCGCCACGCTCGACGCCCTGCGCGGGACGATCGAGAAGTTCAACCGCGCCGGCGAGGAAGCCACCAGGCGCGGGATCAGCTTCGCCTATCACAATCACGACTTCGAGTTCACCCCGATCGAAGGTCGGCTGCCCTACGATGTCCTGCTGGCCGAGTGCGACCCGGAGAACGTGAAGTTCGAGATGGATCTCTACTGGATCACCAAGGGCGGGCAGGAGCCGGTAGCGTACTTCGACAAGTACCCCGGACGATTTCCCATGGTACACGTCAAGGACATGGCGGACGGCCAGAAGATGGTGAGCGTGGGGAAGGGCCAGATCGACTGGGCCCGGATCTTCTCCAGGCACGCCGACGCCGGCATCCGGCACTATTTCGTGGAACACGACGAGCCGGTAGACCCGATGGCGAGCATTACGGAGAGCTATCGGTACCTGCGGGCGTTGAGGTTTTAGACGGCTGGACGGCTGGACGGCTGGACGGCTGGACGGCTGGACGCGCGGGAGGGGCAAAGGCGAGC
>CBINCZ010000137.1:0-6464 GCA_966249295.1 uncultured Gemmatimonadales bacterium | reverse complement strand
TTTTTTGTTTTCGTATTTTCTGTTGTTCTGGGTTGGGGTGGCCGGCCCTGGGGGGGGCATGGCCAGGGCGAAGCTCGCCCATTCGTCACCCCGACGAAAGTCGGGGTCTAGAGCGAGATCCTCGCACACGACATCGACATCTGTCGTCCGGTGAAACCAATTCGCGGGATCATATCACGCTCTGGACCCCAGCTTTCGCTGGGGTGACGATCGGGTGGGCTTCGGCGCCCTCGACCGTTGACCGGTGACAATCGCCACCTGCCCATCCTGCCCATCTTGCCCATCCTGCCCATCCAGTCGCCCGCCCATCCCACCCCCCGTGCATCCCAGCCCCGACCCGACCATATTTGTCCCCTTGTTCATTGTGGGGACTTGGTCTTTTCAATGTGGACTTCAATGCGTCTTCAGTCTGTTCCTCCAGTCCTGCTCGCCTCGCTCGCCCTGCTCGCCCTGTCAGCCTGTGGAAACAACGGAGCGCCCCCGGCGATGCCGCCGACGGAAGTGACCGTCGTCACCGTCGAGCCCGCTCCCGTGGCCGATCCGGTCGAGCTCACCGGCGCAGTGCAGGCCTATCGCACGGTGCAGGTGCGCTCCCAGGTCTCGGGCGTGATCGTCGCTCGGCCCTTCCGTGAAGGGTCCCAGGTCAAGGCCGGCGAGGTGCTGTTCCGGATTGACCCGACCACCTATGACGCCGACTTCCGCAGCGCCCAGGCCCAGGCGGCCGACGCCGAGGCTCGGCTCGCCAATGCAGAGAGCAACGCGAAACGGCTTCGCCCGCTCCTCGCCGACAATGCCGTCTCACAGCAGGACGTGGACAACGCCGAGTCGGCCGTGAAACAGGCCAAGGCGGCGCTCGATGCGGCCAAGGCGCGGGTGGACGCGGCACGGAAGAATCTTTCCGAGAGCACCGTGCGCGCCGAGATCTCCGGCCGCGTGGGCCGGGCACTGCTGGACGTGGGGACCCGGGTCACGGGACCCGGGGACATCCTCACCACGCTCGATGTCCTCGATCCCATCTACGTGAGCTTCCGTCCCTCCGCCGAGCAGCAGCTCGCCTGGCGGCGCGACCCCGACACCCGGAAGGCCATGCAACCGGGCGGCACCGCGCGGGTCAAGGCGATTTTTGCCGACGGCACCGAGTTTCCCAATGAGGGGAAGATCGACTACGTCGATCCGGTCGTTGATCCCGCGACCGGCACCCAGGAGTACCGGGCCAGGTTCGACAACCCGAGCCATCTCCTGCTCCCGGGCCAGTTCGTGCGGGTCCGCATCCAGGGGCTCGTGCGCGACAGCGCCATCGTGGTGCCCCAGCGCGCCGTGATGCAGCAGCTCGGCCGCCAGAGTGTCTATGTCGTAGGAAAGGGCGACAGCGTCGCCGTGCGCACGGTGGTCGGCGCCGGCTGGGTGGGCGACAAATGGCTGATCGATAGCGGGCTCGTGGCCGGCGACCGGGTGATCGTGGATGGAATCCAGAAGATAGGCCCCGGCGCAGTGGTCAAGCCCGTCGCCCTGGCGGATAGCGCACAATGACGGCGCCATCCAGTGGTCCCGACCGGCGCGAGTATCTCTTCGTCCGCCGGCCGGTACTGGCCATCGTGATCTCCATTGCCATCACCCTGCTGGGGTTGTTCGCGCTGCGCACCCTGCCGGTGAACCGCTACCCCAACATCACGCCGCCCGGTGTGCAGGTGAACGCGGTCTATCCCGGCGCCACTGCCCAGGACGTGGCCACCTCGGTCGCGGCACCGATCGAGCAGCAGCTGAATGGGCTGGAAGGACTGCTCTACTACCGGTCCTCCAACTCCAGCAACGGCGTGATGAGCCTGCAGCTCACGTTCGACATTTCGCGGGACCAGGACCTGGCCGCGGTGGACGTGCAGAACGCCATCAACCTGGCCCTGCCCCAGCTGCCGGCCTCGGTGCGCCAGAACGGCGTCACCATCACCAAGTCCAACCCCAACGCCCTGTTCTTCGGGGCGCTGCAGTCGGACGACCCCCGCTACGACGCGGGCTATCTCGCCAACTACGGCAAGCTCTACGTCGAGAATGAACTGAAGCGGCTGCCAGGCGTCGGCAACGCGCAGTTCTTCAGCAGTCTCGAGTTCTCGATGCTGATCAGTCTCGATCCCGAGAAGATGGCCCAGCTCGGGATCACGGTGGACGACGTCTCGTCGGCCGTCCAGCAGGCCAACGCCACAAGACCAGCCGGGCGACTGGGCCGGGAGCCGGCACCGGCCGGCACTGAACTCACCCTCAACGTCACCACCCGCGGCCGCCTCACCACGCCCGAGGAATTCGGCGGCATCGTGGTCCGCGCCCGGCCGGATGGCTCGATCGTGCACCTGCGGGACCTCGCCACGATCACGCTGGGCGGGCAGGGCTACGACCTCGCCACCCGCATCAATGGGAAGGAGACGGCGGTGTTCGCCGTCTACAGCCGGCCCGGTGCCAACGACCTCGCAGTCAAGAAGGCCGTGGACCAGCGGATGAACGAGCTGGCCCAGGCCTTCCCGCCCGGCGTGTCATGGGCGGCGCCGTTCGACACGACGCCGTTCATCACCGAATCCATCATCGAGGTGGCCAAGACCCTGGGCGAGGCGATGCTGCTGGTGACGCTGGTGGTGTTCATCTTCCTCCAGAGCTGGCGCGCCACGCTGATCCCGATACTCGCGGTGCCGGTGAGTATCATCGGCACCTTCCTCGGGCTTCAGTTCCTCGGCTTTTCGGTCAACACCCTGACGCTCTTCGGCATGGTGCTGGCCATCGGCATCGTGGTGGACGATGCCATCGTGGTGATCGAGAATACCGAGCGCATCATGGCGCAGGAGCACCTGCCGCCCCGCGAGGCCACCAACCGCGCCATGCACCAGATCGCCGGCGCGCTGATTGCCATCGTCCTGGTGCTCTGTTCCGTGTTCGTGCCGGTGGCGTTCATGGGCGGCATCACCGGCAGTCTCTTCCAGCAGTTCGCCGCGACCATCGTGATCGCGGTGCTGCTGTCCGGCATCGTGGCGCTTACGCTCACACCGGCCCTCTGCTCGCTGCTGCTGCAGCACGCGCCCGAGGAGACCGACAACAAGCTGGCGCGCTGGTTCAACGAGCACTTCGAGCTCGCCACCAACAAGTACCTCTTGGCGGCACGCCGGATCATCGGCCGGCCCAGGGCCTGGTTTGCGATCTTCGCCGTGATGCTGGTGCTGATCGGGGTGCTGTTCAAGCGGGTGCCGGGCTCGTTCATCCCGACCGAGGACAAGGGCGTCTTCCTGGTGAGCGTCCACCTTCCCGACGCGGCCTCGCTGCAGCGGACCACCGAGGTGGTCAAGCAGGTGGAGCAGATCCTGATGTCGGAGCCCGCCACCCGCAGCGTGGTGTCCATCGTGGGACTCGACATCCTGGCCGGCTCCAACCAGACCAATGGCGCCACCATCTTCGCCTCGCTCAAGCCATGGAGCGAGCGGCCCGACAAGAAGGACGGGGTCGAGGCCATCCTGCAGCGGGTGAATGGCCGCATGTTCGGGATCAAGGACGCCATGGCGTTCGGCTTCAATCTCCCGGAGATCTCGGGGCTCGGCTTTACCGCCGGTCTCGAGATCAACCTGCAGGATCGCACCGGCACCGATCTCCGCGACTTCGCCCAGTCCGTCGGGTCGTTCGTGCAGGATGCCTCGAAGATTCCCTCGCTCTCCACTGTGAGCGGCGGCATCCGCACCGACGTGCCCGAAGTCTTCGTCACGGTGGACGAGGACGCAGCCCGCAGCCGAGGGGTCGAGACCGCGGAGATCTTTTCGACCTTGCAGGCGATGCTCTCGACCCTCTACATCAACGATTTCAACCTCTACGGCCGCACCTATCGGGTGCAGGCGCAGGCCAAGCCGGAGTTCCGGTTGCGGCCGGATGATATCGGACGGTACTACGTCCGCAGCAACAGCGGCGACATGGTTCCGCTCTCCGCCCTGGTGCAGACGTCGATCCGCGGGGCGCCCAACGTCCTCACCCGGTTTAACGGCTTTCCGTCGGCGATGATCTCGGCCTCGGTGGCCCCGGGTCACAGTTCCGGTGAGGCACTGAACGCAGTGGAGCAGCTCATCGGCACCAAGTACGCCAGCCAGGGTGTCGGCTACGCCTACAGTGGCCAGTCGTACCAGGAGAAGGTTTCCCAGGGAGCCGCCGGCGTGGTGATCGCCCTCGGCCTGGTCATGATGTTCCTGGTGCTCGCAGCCCAGTACGAGAGCTGGTCCATTCCGTTCGCCGTGATGTTCGGCCTGCCTTTCGGCGTCTTCGGCGCGCTGCTCGCCGTCTGGGTCGCCGGCATGTCGAACGACATCTACTTCCAGATCGGGCTGATCGCCGTCATCGGCCTCGCCGCCAAGAACGCGATCCTGATCGTGGAATTCGCCTCCGAACTGCGGCGGCAGGGACGGACCGTCGTGGAGGCGGCCGTCGAAGCGGCCCGCGAGCGCTTCCGTCCCATCCTCATGACCTCGTTCGCGTTCATCCTGGGTGTGTCCCCACTGCTCACCGCCCAGGGCGCCGGCGCGCTGAGCCGGCACTCGCTCGGCGTGAGCGTGGTGTTCGGCATGCTGGCCGCCACGATGATCGGCGTGTTCTTCATCCCGCTGTTCTTCGTGGGGATTCGGCGGCTGTCGGAACGGGGACTGCGCCGGAAGCACGTTACGGACGGGGAGGAGTGAACATGCGCACCTCTATCATCATCTCCTCCGCGCTCCTCCTCGCCGGCTGCGCCATCGGGCCGTCCACCCGGGTCGAGCCGCCCACATATCCCGTGACCGCCGAGCGCGACAGCGTCATGTCAGCGGAGACGCGGGCGCTGCTCGATTCGCTCACCAGGGCGCGCGAATCAGGCGCTGAGCCCAGTGGAGAGGTCATCAAGCGGCCGGAAGCGGCGCGCCAAGCCGACACCATCGCACGTGCGTTACCGGAGGAGCAGTCGCTCACGGTCGATTCCGAGCGCGACCTCGCCTGGCTCAATGTCCTGCGCGACAGCCAGCTGGTGGCGCTGGTGGACAGCGCGGTGGCCAACAACCGGAACCTGCAGGTGGCCCAGGCGCGGGTGCGGCAGTACCGGGCGCTGAGCGGCGTGGCCAGCTCCAGTCTCTTTCCACAGCTCACCGCCAACGGCGCGTACAGCACCAACCAGTCGGCGTTCGGGCCGCAGGTGTTCAAGTTCGACGCGGTCAGGATTACCGGCGACCTGTCGTGGGAGCTGGATTTCTGGGGCAAGCTGCGCCGGCAGGCACAGGCGGGAAAGTTTGATTATCAGGCGACGGCGGAAGACGCCCGGGCCACCGCCATCACGCTGGTGAGCGACGTGGCCACCGCCTATCTCAAGCTGCGTGAGCTCGACGCCGATCTCGAGATCGCCGAACGGACCCTCGCCTCCCGTAAGGCGACACTCGACCTCGCCCGTCGTCGCTACGCACAGGGCGTGATCTCCGAGCTCGACGTGCGGCAGTTCGAGGCCGACCTGGCCGACCCGATCGCGCGCGTGGCCGACTTTGCCCGTCAGCGAGTGGAGCAGGAGAATGCGCTGGCGCTGTTGCTGGGACGGGAGCCGGGCCACCTGCCCCGAGGCGGGTCGCTGCAGGAAGCGGTGGCGGCGGTGGAGGTGCCTGATTCAGTCCCGGGATCGCTCATCGCTCGCCGCCCCGATGTACTGGCGGCGCAGCGCCGGCTCCAGGCCGCCACGGCGCGGATCGGCGTGGCCATCGGCGACCGGCTGCCATCCATATTTGTGAGCGGGAGCTACGGCACCCAGCGTCCCAACTTCGACGGGCTCTTCTCCAAGGAAGGCGAGATTTACACCGCCCAGGTGGGCGTCTCGCTTCCGCTCTTCAGCGGCGGCCGCCTCGCCGGGCAGGAACGGGCCGCGCGCGCGGCGGCAGACGAAGCCCGCGCCGACTACGAGCAGACCACGCTCAATGCCCTGCGCGAGGTGAGCAATGCGCTGGCCGGCGTCCAGCTCAATCGTGACCAGCTGGTGGCACAGGCCACCCAGACCCAGGCACTGGAGCGGGCGTTCGGGCTGGCGCAGGAGCGCTACAAGAGCGGCATCTCCAGCTATCTCGAGGTGCTGGAAGCCCAGCGCGGCTTCTTCGCCTCGCAGCTGGCGCTGGTCCAGATCCAGCGGCAGTACCTGGTGTCAACGGTGGAGCTGTACCGGGCGCTGGGGGGAGGATGGCGGTGATGCAACCCACCCTCCACTCCATCGCCATCTTCGTCACCGACATCCGCGCCGCCATCGCGTTCTACCGCGATGACCTGGGCCTCCCGCTCACCAAGGCCGGTTCCTTCGGTGGCGAGTTTCTCGAGGGGCCGCCGCACATTGGCGTGCATCCCGCCAACCATCCCGAGGCCAAGAAGCTGGTGGGACGTGAGACCGGCATCACGCTCCACGTCCCGGGGCTGCTGCATTACTGCGGCATCCTCCACGACAAGGGCGTGCG
>CBINCZ010000136.1:0-6505 GCA_966249295.1 uncultured Gemmatimonadales bacterium | reverse complement strand
GCGCGCCGTACATCTTCGGCGGCGGCTTCCGGGTGATGACGACCCAGATCGTCTCAACCCGGCTCAACGGCGAGGACGGCCTCGCCATGGTGGAAACCATCGCGCTCACCATTCTGGCGCTGATCGGGCTCTGGCTGCTGCAGCGGAGTGACGCCACCGACATGACCGGCGGCTCCAAGGGCGTGAGCCCCAAGCCCGTCCCGGTGCGGAGCCCGGTGTGGCGCGCGGTGATCGCGGTGGGCGGCTGGACCCTCGCCGCCTGCTTGCTGCTGCCGCACCTCACGCTGCTGCTGGTGTCGTTCGTGCCGGTGGGCACGTGGACCACGGAGCCGCTGCCGCCGGTCTATACCCTCGCCAATTATCTCACCCTGTTGCACGATCCCGTGCGTGCGCGTCCTCTGGTCAACAGTCTCTGGATGGCGACGCTCGCGACCGCGGGCGCACTGGCACTCTCGGTGCTCGCCGGGATCCTCGCGGTGCGTCGCCGAGTCACCGCGCGACGCTGGATCGAGGCGGTACTTACCATGCCGTGGGCGGTGCCGGGCACCGTCTTCGCCATTGCGCTGGCCGCTGCCTTCAGCGTGCACGAGCCGCTGGCGCTGCGCTTTGTGCTGGTGGGGACGCTCTGGCTCCTGCCGCTCGCATACCTCATCCGGAATCTTCCCATTACCAGCCGCTCCATTCTCGCCGGCTTCCGCGGGCTCGATCCGTCGCTCGACGAGGCCTCGTCGTCGCTGGGCGCCAGCCGGTTCCGTACGCTTCTCCGAGTCACGCTGCCGTTGCTCAAGCCGGCCATCATCGCCGGCGCCACGCTGGCCTTCGTTACCGCCTTCGGTGACTTCGTGACGTCGGTGGTGCTCTACACCTATGACACTCGTCCGGTATCGCTCGAGATCCTCTCGAGTCTCCGGCAGTCCGACGTCGGCGTCGCGGCGGCGTATGGCGTGGTGCTGATGCTGGTGAGTGCTGCGGTCTTCGCGCTGGGCGCGGGTCAGCGCAGGGCCGAATGACCCGGTCACGCGAGAAACAGCGAGAACAGTTTCGCCAGCTCACGGTGCTGATCGCCGTGTCCTTCGTGGACATGATCGGCTTCATGCTGGTGCTGCCGGTCCTGCCCTTCTACGCCCTCAATTTCGGCGCGACACCCACGCAGGTCGGCTGGATCCTCGCCGCCTTCTCCATCGCCCAGCTGGTGTCGGCGCCGCTCTGGGGACGGGTGAGCGATCGCTACGGCCGCCGCCCCGCGCTCCTCATCGGCTTGTCGGCGGCGGCCATTGCCTATGTGGTCTTCGGGTTTGCCACTTCGCTCCTGCTGCTTTTCCTCTCACGTCTTGTGCAGGGAGCAGGCGGCGGCACCACCGGCGTGGCGCAGGCCTATGTCGCCGACACCGTGCAGCCTTCCGACCGCGCCCGCGCGTTGGGCTGGCTTTCCTCCGCCAGCTCGGCTGGTATCATCCTGGGGCCGATCCTTGGCACCGCGGCGAGCCGGCTGGGCACCCATGCACCCGGGCTGATCGCGGCCGGGCTCTGCCTGCTCAACGCGCTCTTCGCCTGGCGCTGGCTGCCGGAGTCGAAGAAGGAACTGGGACGCGACACGACGAAGCCCAGGCGATCGCTCTTTGCCCCGGCCATCCAGGCATTCCTGCACCCACGCAATCCAGCGTCGCGCCTCATCTGGATCTACGGCGCCGGCATGCTGGCCAACGCCTCGCTCTACGGCGTCCTGCCCGTCTTTCTCGAGGGGCGCTTCGGCGTCAACGAGCGGACCTTCGGCTATTTCCTGACCTATTTCGGCGCCTTGTCGCTGGTGATGCGGGTCTTCCTGCTGGGGCCCATCGTGGACCGGCTGGGCGAGCGCGGCACCATGCGGCTGGGGTGTGTCGCGCTGATCGCGGGCTTCGTCCTGTATCCCACCACCCACAACATCTGGGTGCTGGCCATCGCCATCATGCCGCTGATGCCGATCGGTACGGCGCTGCTCTTCCCCAGTACGACGTCGCTTCTGTCGGGACAGGTGTCCCGAGCCGACCTGGGCACGACGATGGGAGTAGCGCAGACCTTTGCAGGGGTGGCCCGGTCGATCGGGCCGGTCGCAAGCAACAAGGCGTTCCAGTCACTGGGACAGGGGTGGCCCTTCTATCTGGCCGCCGCCATCGTGGGATTCGTCTCGTTCCTGTCGCGAGGCGTGAGGGCGCAGCCCGCGCCCCTGGAGGGGGCCACGGGGGAGACAGCAATACCGACATGACGCTATTTTGCGAGCCGGACACCCCTGAGGAGAGATCGTGACTTTCCCGCAGTTGCCCACATCGCCCGCGGCCTGGGCCGGGGCCGGCTGGAGCGACATCGAGCCCCATTATGCGGCGCTCCTGGCCGCTCCCCTCACCGAGCAGTCGCTGGACGCCTGGCTGGCCCAGTGGTCGGCGCTCGAATCGCTGCTGACCGAGGCCGCCTCGCGCGCCATGATCGCGCACACGCTCGACACCGCCAACGCCGAGAAGGAAGCGGCCCACCTCAGGTTCTCGACCGAGGTCCTGCCGAAGGCGGAGGAACAGAGCGTCAAGGTGGCGCGCCGCCTGCTGGCCTCGGGATTCTCCAAGCCGGGCCTCGAGACGACGCTTCGCCGCTTCCGCACCGACAGCGAGCTGTTCCGGGAAGAGAACGTCCCGCTGCAGGCGCGGATCGAGGAGCTGGCGACCGGGTACCGCCGGATCACTGGTGGGATGCTGGCCGACTGGGAAGGGGAGCGCCTGCCGCTGCCCCGGCTGCAGCCCTTCCTCAAGGAGCGGGACCGCGGCGTGCGCGAGCGGGCCTTCCGCGCCATCACCCAGCCGTACATCGAGCAGCGCGGCGAGATGGCCGCCATCTTCGACAAGATGTACGAGCTGCGCCAGCGGGTGGCGCAGAACGCCGGCTTCGCCAACTTCCGCGACTACATCTTCCCCGCCAAGTACCGCTTCGACTACACGCCGGCTGACTGCGAGCGCCTGCACCAGGCCATCGAGCGCACCGTGGTTCCCGCTGTGGAGCGTGCACTCGAGGCTCGGCGCGAGCGGCTGGGGCTCGACCGGCTCCGCCCATGGGACACGCAAGTGGCGCCCTGGCGCGACAAGGCCGTGCGCCCCTTCGCCGACGGCGAGGAACTGGCTCGCCGCGCCCGCCGTGCGTTCGAGGAAGTGGACCCCGCCCTCGGCGCGCATTTCCAGCGCATGATGGATGAGCAGCTGCTCGATCTCGAGAGCCGCAAGGGCAAGGCGCCGGGCGGCTACTGCGACACCCTGCACTTCAGCGGCCAGCCCTTCATCTTCATGAATGCGTCGGGCATCGAGGAGGACGTGACCACGCTGCTGCATGAGGCGGGGCACGCCTTCCATGCGCTGGAGGCACACCACCTGCCCTATATCTGGCAGCGGCATCCCGGTTCCGAATCAGCCGAGCTCGCGTCCATGTCCATGGAACTGCTGGCCGCGCCGTTCCTCGCTTCGCCGGCCGGATTCTACGACGAACTGGGTGCCGCGAGCGCGGAACTGGAGCACCTGGAAGACGTGCTGATTACGCTGGCGCACGTGGCGTCGGTGGATGCCTTCCAGACCTGGATCTACACCAGCGGCGAGGGCCATGACGCCGGGGCGCGGGATCGTGCCTGGCTGGAGATCCGCGAGCGGTTCGAGCGCGGGGTGGACTGGACCGGGCTCGAGGCCGAGCGGGTGGCGCGCTGGTACCGCCAGCTGCACATTTTCCTCTACCCGTTCTACTACATCGAATACGGGATTGCGCAGATCGGTGCCCTCCAGGTCTGGCGCAACGCGCTGGCCGACCGCACCGCGGCGGTGCGGGCCTACCGGGCCGGCCTGGCGCTCGGCGCCACCCGCCCACTGCCCGAGCTGTATCGCGCCGCCGGGGTGCGCTTTACCTTCGATGCCGGCGACCTCGCCGGGCTGGTGGAGGGGGTGGAGGAGCGGATGGGCGAGCTGAGGGAGTCACTGCAGGCCGCGGCCTGATCCGTTGCCTTGCGGCGCAATTCGTGCGAGTGTTGTCCCAGTTCCGGGGCCCGCGTGGGCGGCGGGCCGAGCGTTTCTGACCCTGTGGGAGTAATCGAATGGCGAAGGAAGAGGGCATCGAGATGGAAGGCGTCGTGACCGAAGTCCTGCCGGACCGCAACTATCGCGTCCAGCTCGACAACGGCCACACCATCCTCGCGTACGCGGCGGGGAAGATGAGCAAGTTCAAGATCCGCGTGCTCGAGGGTGATCGCGTGAGCGTCGTGCTCTCGCCCTACGACCTGACCCGCGGACGGGTGACCTACCGGCACAAGTGAGCCGGCAGGTCCGGAAACAACAAAGGGGCGGCCGGTCGGCCGCCCCTTTGTGCGTACGTCGCCTGAGGTCAGGCAGGCTTCGTGACGTTTTCCGCTGCGGGGCCCTTCGCACCCTGCACGATGTCGAACTCCACCCGCTCGCCTTCGGCGAGCGTCCGGAAGCCGTCCATCTTGATGGCGGTGTGATGGACAAAGCAATCCTTGTCCCCGTTCTCGGGCGTGATGAAGCCGAAGCCCTTTGCGTCGTTGAACCACTTCACCGTGCCGGTCGTGCGAGCCATGCTACTCTACTCCGTGTTGGTTGCCGCACCGCTCGTGCCGCGGGCGGATGCCGCGCGGGGGAGCGGTTGCTCATGGGCGCGAGCGAGTCCCGCGTCATGAGTCACCTGATGACCCGAGATTGAGCGGTTCCAAAAAGCGGAAGTGTCTTCCAGGAGGAACGCCATGGGGACCGGGTCAAGCCGGGATACAATTTGCATGTTATGCCAAATCCGTCAAGAGGGTTACCCCTCTGGGGGCGGCAGCCGGAACCAGCGGGCCGCCGCCCGGGCCCAGTCGGGACGCCCCTCGGAGTGGCTGGCGGTGGCGCGGTTGAGCGCCTGCAGGAACTCCGCCGCCGAGGGATAGCGCTGGTCCACTTCCGGGTCGAGCGCGCGGTAGAGCACCCGTTCCAGCTCCTCGCTGACGTCGGAGCGGGTCTCGTGCAGGGGCGGCAGCTGGCGTGTCGTCTGGCGGGCCAGGACCTGCTCCGGCGTGTTGCCCGGAAAGGGCGTGACGCCCAGCAGGGCAAAGCACGCCACCGCCGCCAGGCTGTAGAGGTCGCTCCGCTGGTCCACCCGCTCGCCCAGCAGCTGCTCGGGGCTCGCGTACTGTGGTGTCCCGCTCTGGCTGGTGGCCCCGCCGAACTTGCCCATCCCGCGCAGCGCGATCGCAAGGCCGAAGTCGGTGATGCGCAGCGCGCCGTCCCGCTCGATCAGCATGTTCTCCGGCTTGAGGTCGCGGTGCACCAGTCCCAGCCCATGCGCGTGCGTGAGCGCGGACAGTGCCTCGCGCAGCAGCCGCAGCACCCGCGCAATCGGCAGCGGCCCGTTGCGCTCCACCAGCTGTGCCAGGCTGGGCCCGTCGATCAGCTCCATCGTGTACCAGATGAGTCCTGACCGCCCGCCGATGTCGTAGATGTCCACGATGTTGATGTGATTGAGCCGCGCCGCGAGCTGCGCCTCGCGCCGGAACCGCTCCACCACCTCGGGATCCCTCGTGAGCAGCGGATGCAGCACCTTGAGCGCCACCTCGCGCTCGAGGTGCAGGTCGCGCACCCGGTACACGCTGCCGAAGCCGCCGGTGCCCAGGAGCGAGAGCAGTTCGTAGTCGTCGCCCAGGGCGCGGCGGAGCCGCTGCTCGAAGCGGGCCCGGTCTTCGTGATCAGCCGCGGGGCGTGGCGCCGGTGCCGCCGGCATCTCGAAAGAGCCGGCGTCGCTGGCAAAGTCTTCCAGCATCTCGACCGCATTGAGATAGCGGTCATCCGGCACCGGCCTCAGCGCGCGCAGCACCACCCGCTCCATTGCGCCGGGCGTCATGGGCCGGAGCTCACGCGGCGGCCGCACCTGGGTGGAATCGAGCGGCGGCTCGATGCCGGTAAGGGCGTAGTAGAGCAGGGCGCCGGCGGCGTAGACGTCACTTGCGGGATCACCCACCTGGCCGTCACGCACCTCAGGCGCCATGAACTCGAGCCCGGTGGGAATCACATCGGGCGGCACCGCCGGCAGGGTCCAGCTTGCAAAGCGCGCGTCGGTCAGGGTGCCGTGGCCCACGTTGTTGATGAGGAGCGAGGCCGGCACGAGGCGGCGGAGGATGATGCCGTTGGCGTGGGCATGCTCCAGCGCGCTGAGGAGATCTCGCGCCAGCGTGTGCACCATGGGAATGGGACGCGGGCCGCGCCGCAGTGCCTCGTTCAGCCCCTCGCCCTCGATCCACGTGCCCACCCGGTAGGCGATGTCACCGATGATGCCGGCGTCATACAGGCCGCGGATGGCAGGATGGTTGAGCTGGGCCAGCGCCTCCGCCTCGCGCATGAACCAGGCCCGGATGCCATGATCGGAAAAGAAGTTGATGCGGAGACTGACCCGCCGCTTGAGCAGCAGGTCTTCGGCACGGAACAGCACCCGTTCGCGCGACGCTGCCACGATCATC